>JAYUHI010000319.1:0-9658 GCA_043767095.1 Bacteroidota bacterium | reverse complement strand
ATTTTATACAACCGGAGGGAATTGCATTTAATTACTCCGGTGATTTATATATCTGCAACGAGGGCCGCCATGGAAAGGGGAATATCTTAATGTTCCGTTACAAAAAAGATAATTAATGAGAAGGGGAACGCTCTTATTCCTCCCGATGATTTTATCGGCCTGCATGTCGAGTCGTTTTTCTTACAAGGCAGCCAGCACCCCCGTGAAGAAAAGCGATAGCACTATTTCCATTCCCGCGAACGCCCAGTACAATAAAATCAGTAAGCTCAACCGTTTTTTGTTGGGTGAACATTTTCGAAAAGAATGGGCAACATCAGTAGAGGTGGAGATATTAAACCTCGATTCGCTGCCGGAGAAACTAACTCCCACGCGCATGGGCGGAGGCAATCAAACAAAATCTCTTCGGCTGGAGAGCGATAATGGCCGCGAGTATGTTTTGCGTTCGATCAATAAAGATCCCTCAAAAGCATTGCCTGCAGAGTTTGTTGGAACTTTTGCGGATGCCATCGTGCAAGACCAGATTTCATCGTCCAACCCATACGCCCCGCTGATGGTGGCGGAACTGGCAGGCGTTGCCGGAATCTTTCATACCACACCCAAAATAGTTTTCGTGGAGAAGGCAACGCGCCTGGGTGAATTCAATGAAGTGTTCGCCAACAGCATGGCCTTGTTTGAGGAGAGGCCCTCGGGCGATCAGGTGCCGAACGTGGCTTTTGATTTTGCTAAGCGCATCATCAACTCAGAAAACCTTTTCCAAAATATTTTCGAAGACAAAGACTATCAGGTGGACGGGATGGCTTTTCTGAAAGCCCGCCTTTTCGATATGTGGATTGGCGATTGGGATCGCCACGAAGACCAGTGGGTTTGGGCCGCTTTTAAATCGGGCGATAAAACTATCTACAAACCAATTCCCCGCGACCGCGACCAGGCTTTCGCCAAATTGGATGGGCTCCTCCCTCAAATTGCCGCGCGCAAATGGGCCGTGAGAAGAACCCAGAATTTTGATTACACCATCCGCGACATCTTTGGGCTTAACATGTCGGGCAATGCCATCGACAGGCTTTTCACCACCGAACTCACGTGGCAATAGTGGGAGGAGGTTACCCGCGAGCTTCAGCAAAATCTTACAGACGAAAAGATTGAAGCGGCCTTTTTGAAACTGCCACCGGAAGTAAGGGAAATTTCGCGGCAGGATATTTTTCAAAAGTTGAAAAAGCGAAGAGATGAACTATTGAGTCATGCCAGCAAGTATTACCAATTTCTTTCGCGGCATGTGAGCATTACGGGTTCAGAAAAGCGCGAACGGTTTGACGTGACCCGGCTGAACGGGGCCACCTCGGTAATTATGTACTCCCTCGACAAGAGAAATGAGATTACGGATACGGTTTACAGCAGGGTATTCCTTGCAAAGGAAACAGATGAAATCAGGTTGTATGGATTCGATGGCGATGATCAATTCGTTGTTCGGGGAGATGTAAAAAAAGGAACCATCGTTCGCATCATCGGGGGCAAAGAAGATGATCTCATTCAGGATGAATCGAAAGTGAGGGGAGCCTTCCACAAGACCATTGTTTACGACCGGCACGCTACCATTGAAAACCCAAATCGCGAAGTAACCTATTACTCGAACAAGGACTCCCTCAAGAATGAGTTCAACCACAAATCGTTCCGTTACAATTGGCTCGCACCAAAAATTTCACCGGGCTTTAACCCCGATGATGGTATTTATTTTGGTGGAGGGTTCACTTTCAAAAAACACCAGTTTGGCAAACCTCCCTACGGGGCCGTTCAATCGCTTTGGGCCAATCGCGCCTTTGAAACCGGTGCTTATAATTTTCAGTACGAAGGGCTGTTCAGGGAAACGTTTGGAAAATGGGATTTGAAAATTCTGGTAAAAGTAAATGCGCCCAACGCTATTTTTAATTTTTATGGAATGGGAAATGAAACGAAAGTGGGCGTTGATGATTGGAAGTATTATCGTGTCCGGATGAATCAGTTCATAATCAATTCATCCATTCAAAGAATGATTGGCAAAAATCATTTCTTGAATTTTGGATTACAGGCTTCCTCCATCAAGCTGGAAAAAACCAAAAACAGGTTTGTCTCGAGCACGGAAGCGCAGTTGGATTCTACTTCGTTCGAGCGAAAATATTTTGCCAACTTGAGTGCAGGCTATCAATTCAATTCGCTGGACAATAAACTCTATCCCCGTAAGGGAATCAAACTGGAAGCCAATGCCGAGATCACTCAAAATGCAAAAGAAAAGCAAACCGGGTTTGCTAAATTTTCTTCCGAATTTTCATTTTACAAATCTTTTAGAGCGTTAACACTCGCCTTCAGGGCTGGGGGCACAACCATTTTCAAAAACGATTATGAATTCTACCAGGCAGCTACACTCGGAGGCGCAGACAACCTTCGGGGCTACAGAAGAACAAGGTTTGCCGGGCGGTCAAATGTATATCAAAACACAGAGTTGCGTTTCCGGTTTAATAAATTCAACGGTTTTGTATTGCGAGGTAATGTCGGGTTGTTAGCTTTTTTTGATTCCGGAAGGGTTTGGTTATCCAATGAAAAATCAGACCGGTGGCATTATGGTTATGGGGGAGGATTATGGTTTCTTCCTTTCGATAAAATATCGTTTACAGCAACTTATAGTATATCAACTGAAAACAATTTGATTAATGCGAAAGCAGGATTTTTGTTTTGAGCATAGAATGGGAAGACTCATTCCTGGTTTATCGGGCGTCATGAAGGCCACAACCCTGACGGCAGTCACGGAAACACCCCTCACCGAAGAGGATTAGTTCTCACCTATAAATTTTAGAACTACATCCCCAACTTCTCCCGCTTGGTCCATATTTCGTCAATCGGGTCGCCTTTGCTGCTCTTGCCGCTGTGGCGCCACCCCTCATCATCCATAATAGAAAAGTCAAAGCCAAGGCTTGCCCCCACGCGGGTATTATCGCGCGAAAAGAATTCAATGTTCTCGGTGTATTTTCCGTTTTCGGTGGTGTATGTACCACCACCGGTTCCAAAAAATTCTTTTGTTTCTACATTGTAGGCGATCCACTGAAAGCGCGTCCCCGATAAAATCTTCATTGTCCTTCGCGCACCGGGTGTGTTCTTCCTGAGTTCACCATTATTAAACCGGCCGGTGATGAGCCACGCACCAGCCAACTTTCCTGGAGAGCCGTTATCCAACCTTTTATAGGAAGCGGGTTGATCCGCGATACTCCACTCACCTTTGTTCCAACTTATTTTTTGAGGGAATTCTTTGCCCACGTTGGCAGGTGTTTGAGTGTCAAACTCGATTATTTCAGCGAGCGCCTTACCATCTTGTTTGTATTTGCCGCCATAGGTTGAAACGAACTCCTGCTTTTTATACACCGCAACGGAGAAAAACCCATCGGAGAAAACCCGAACCGAGGTGACATCTCCATTCTGATTTTGCCAGGCACCCACAAATGATTCTTGTGCCGCAAGCGATAGAGATATAAACAACATGATGACTGAGAAGTGGAAGGTTTTCATACGATTGAATTTTAACGGAAGTTAGTTAGCCGGTAACAATCGAACAACTTTTTATTGCAGGAGCGGAAAATCTGGAATTTGAAATTTTTAAATCTTGAATCGGGCATATCTTTGCCGCTCTAAAAAAATCAGTCATGATCGTTTTAAAATTTGGGGGCACCTCGGTGGGCAAGCCTGTGCGGATGAAAAAAATTGCCAACCTGTTACTCGAAACACCGGGAAAAAAATTGGTTGTCCTTTCCGCGTTAAGCGGCACCACCAACACGCTTGTTAAGATTGGTGATTACCTGCTCGCCTATAACGCTACTGGCGCCAACGAAGAAATCCAGGCATTGGAGAAACACTACACAACTTTCATTCAAGATTTGTTTGAATCGGATAGCTATAAAGCCATTGGTCAGGAAATTGTGAGCCGCTATTTCAGTTTGTTCCGGTTGCTGGCGGCCGGAAGTTTTGATGATCGCAGCTATCGTGAACTGCTGGCACAAGGCGAATTGATTTCTACCGAACTTTTTTATCATCACCTCCAGGAAAGAAAGATTTCCTCGCGGCTGTTACCAGCTCTGCACTTCATGTCCATCGATGAAAACCAGGAACCGGAGCTGGAGAAAATAAGCGAGCGCCTCAAGCCTTTGATTGACATGCTGGGCAATGTGGATATCATTGTTACGCAAGGCTACATCTGCCGGAACCATAAAAACGAAATCGATAACTTAAGAAGAGGTGGCAGCGACTACACCGCTTCGTTGATTGGTGCTGCCATTCGCGCAAGCGAAATACAAATCTGGACTGATATTGACGGCATGCATAACAACGATCCGCGCATTGTTAAGAAAACTTTCCCCATTGCCGAACTCACTTTCGATGAGGCCTCTGAGTTAGCGTACTTCGGAGCGAAGATTTTGCACCCGTCCACCATTGTGCCGGCACAAAAATATTCCGTGCCCGTCCGCCTTAAAAACACCATGGACGAGAAAGCGCCTGGTACTCTGATCAGTGATAAAGGTACGCGGGGTGAATTCAAGGCCATTGCTGCGAAGGACGGCATCACTGCCATCAAAATAAAATCATCGCGCATGCTGCTGGCTTATGGTTTTTTACGAAAAGTGTTTGAAGTATTCGAAAAATACAAAACGCCCATTGACATGATCTCCACTTCGGAGGTGGCCGTGTCGGTGACCATAGACGACAACCGGTTTCTGCAAGACATTGAAAATGATTTAAGGACTTTCGGCAGCATTGAAGTGGATAAAAACCAAAGCATTGTTTGTATTGTGGGCCATGCGCTTTCTGAGAAAGAGGGTGTTCTTAATAAAGTCTTTGAAGCCATCCATTCTATTCCCGTGCGCATGGTTTCTTTTGGGGGAAGCCCCAATAACATTTCGATTCTGGTGGATTCATCGCTGAAGGAGAAAACGTTGGTACTCCTTAACAAGGGGCTGTTTGGATTGGAATAAAATACGCTGGTAGAGACGCGAGGCATCGCGTCTCTACCAACCAACGGATTACTTCCATTCATCAAATATTTTATTCATCTCCTCGATAACCATAGTCCATTCCCCTTTTTGATTTATATTTACTTCAACCAAAAACCGGACTCTTATGGAACTACTAGTCATTCTCGTTTTCGTGGTGGGTTACTTAGCCATTGCGTTGGAGCACCCCATCAAAATAAATAAAACAGCTTCTGCCTTGCTCACGGGTGTTTTAGTGTGGACCATCTACGCGCTGTCTTCACACGAAGCAGTAACACCCGAACTTTCGGAGCACCTTAGTAAAATAGCCGAGATACTTTTCTTCCTTCTGGGCGCCATGACCATTGTGGAATTGGTGGATGCTTACCAGGGCTTCCGTCTCATTACCGATAAGATCAACACCAAAAACCCGAAGGTACTATTGTGGCTCATCTGCTGGGTAACTTTCTTTTTATCCTCCATCCTCGATAACCTGACTACTTCTATTGTGATGGTATCACTCATCCGCAAACTGATTCCCAATAAAGACATGCGCTTGTTTTTTGCCGGCATGATTGTAATTGCGGCCAATGCAGGTGGCGCCTGGACTCCCATTGGCGATGTTACTACAACCATGTTATGGATTGGCGGTCAGATCAGCACCCTTAATATCATGACTATGTTGTTTATACCGAGTATGATTTGTTTGCTGGTACCCTTACTCTATCTCTCCTTTACCTTAAAGGGCGAGTTGGGCGAACACCAGCACACGGCCCACCTGCATACAGGTGGGCACGGAACAGAAAAAATAAAAGGTGGCTCCACCATGCTGGCCTTAGGTGTTGGAGCATTGGTATTTGTGCCGGTTTTCAAAACCATCACCCATCTCCCACCCTACATTGGGATGCTGCTGGGCTTGAGTGTTCTCTGGGTAGTTTCTGAATTCATCAACCCCGAAGCAGACGAAGCACCGCGCAAACACTTCTCGGCCAGCGGTGCATTGCAGCGGATAGACTCCTCGAGTGTGCTATTCTTCCTGGGGATTTTATTGGCCGTTGCGGCATTGGAGTCCACCAACATTCTGGGCCGGCTTGCGGTCTGGCTCGATCAGGCTGTGGGCAGCCAATCTATTATTGTCACTTTAATCGGTTTGCTTTCAGCGGTCATTGATAACGTGCCGCTCGTAGCGGCCAGCATGGGTATGTACAGCCTCGAAACTTACCCCATGGATCATTTTATTTGGGAATATTTAGCCTATTGCGCAGGCACCGGAGGAAGCATTTTAATCATCGGCTCGGCTGCGGGCGTTGCGACTATGGGTATGGAAAAGATTGACTTTATCTGGTACATGAAGAAGATAAGTTTAATTGCTGCGTTGGGATATTTTGCCGGATGTGGGGCTTATCTGTTGATCTACCAGATGATTCATTGATTACTTCCAAAATTCAATTCAGTTCGGAAATACAGGAAATGGATTTTTCTTCTGTGAAGGTAGGTTTTACCGTTCCGCACTGCCCCCTTCCTCTAACCTAATCTCCACCACATCGGGCAGGGAACGGCCCATCTTAATGATCTTGACAATGTAGCCTTCCAGAGAGAATTTGTCGCCTTCTTTTAAATCGGTTTTGTGATTCAGAATCAGGCCGGCCAGGGTTTCATAATCTTCCGATTCCGGAAACGGAACATCCAACGACTTGTTGATATCATGGATGGACGACCGAGCCAAAACCTGAAATGAGCCATCGGGTAATGCCGTCACCACTTGGGCCTCGTGGTCATGCTCATCCTGAATTTCGCCAACCAATTCCTCCAAAATATCTTCGAGGGTCACAATGCCTCTGGTTCCGCCAAACTCATTAATCACAACCGCCATCTGCACTTTCTTCCGCTGAAACTCGCGCAACAATGTGTCTATCGTTTTTCCTTCCGTGATGTAAAAGGCCGGCCGCAAGATATCGCGAAGGGTTTTGGGAACGCTTTCAAAATGATTGGAGACGATATCTTTCGAGTGAACAATGCCGATGATCTCATCCATCGAGCCTTCATAAACCGGGTAACGCGAGTAGCCTTCTTTCAATACGGTCTTCATGGCTTCGTCAACTGAAATGCTTGCGTTCAAACCCGATACTTTGAGCCGCGGCACCATCACCTGCCGGACAATACGGTTATCGAAATCAAAAACATTTTGAATCAGTTCCCGCTCCGATTGTTCAATGGCTCCACCTTCTTCGCTTTCGGCAATGATCAGTTTCAATTCCTCCTCGGAGTGCACCTGTTCACGCACCGCCCGTATGCCCAGTAAGCGCAAAATAGTATTGGCGAAACCATTCAATAGAAAAATGAGCGGCCTTACCATGTAGTAAAAAATTCGAAGGGGTACGGCCAATTTCATAGTGGTGGCCGTAGGATATTGTATGGCCAGCGATTTAGGAGCCAGTTCACCAAACACAATGTGCAGAATGGTAATGGTTGCAAACGCAACAGGAAAAGCAATGCTATGCGCCAGTGTTTCGCTGATTTCCAGGTTCATCATGTTCATAAAGTAGAGGATGATTCGCGAAACCACATCCTCACCCACCCAGCCCAGTCCAAGGCTGGCGAGCGTTATGCCCAGTTGAGTGGCAGCCAGGAAACCATCGAGATTGGAGACCACCATTTCAGCCGCCTTCTTGGCAAACCCCGATTGCAAGGCAATCTGCGAACCGCGGACTTTCACCATGGCAAACTCGGCTGCCACAAAAAAACCATTCAGGAAGACAAGGAAAAGCGTAAGTAGAATTTCGAAAAACATATTTATAGTAGCAGGCCGGAAAAAGAGGCCATTCAAGCCATTTTCAAGCAACCTTTTGGTTAAAGGAACTGCGAAGATAATATAAAATCGCGTTTGGGTTGTTTGAGGTTACGGTCCACGGTGTATGACAGTTTTGCAAGGGAAGGCAAAGGTTTCACAAAGAACACAATGAAGGACACAATAGGCACAAAGTTGGAGTTCTTCGTGTTCGTTGTGGTTCGTTGTGACCTTCGTGACCCTAAGTTTACAAAGCAAACTGTCGTACACCCATGGACCCCCGGTGTATTCCGTCAGAAAGCGGACAGCCTTCTGGCAGGAATTTATTTTGATGTGAATGCTTCTACCCCGTAATTTTTTGATTGCCTATATTGAGCTCGTATAAAAAGCATTTCGTGATCAATATTGCCGTTGACGTTGGTAACAGCATGATTAAGGTGGGCATCTTTGATGATGTAAATCTTAAACAGAAACTCCTTTTAAAAAATTTTCAGGAATTAGAACCCGTCATTTCTGATCCGCACGATCACATTATCGTGTCTTCGGTGAAAGATGGCCCGGAAGAAATTCTGAACCGATCGGCCGCAACAGGAAAAAAAATTAAACTAACACCCGAAACTCTCCTTCCTATTAAAGTGAACTATGCCACGCCCAATTCACTGGGTGTTGATCGCCTGGCTGGCGTATGCGGAGCCCTACAACTTTTTCCCGATCAGGACTGTCTCATTATAGACATGGGCACCTGCATTAATTACGAGTTGCTTGACCGCGAAGGTGTTTATTGGGGCGGCCTGATTTCACCGGGTGTAAACATTCGATTTGAGGCCATCCACACTTTAACGGCCCGGCTTCCGTTAATCCAGGCAACTATGGAGCCTGACTTAATCGGCAACTCAACACCTGGGTGTATGCAAAGCGGAGTTATGAACGGAATTCTGGAAGAAGTGAAAGGAATAATGGCAAGGTTGAAAATAAAATACCCCAACCTCCGGGTAATTATGTGCGGGGGCGATTATCGTTTTTTTGAAAACCAGTTGAAACCTTCCATATTTGCAGCCCCCGAATTGGTCCTGTTGGGCCTAAACCGGATTTTAATGCATAATGTTTAGATTTAACCTCCCCCTTCTTTTACCGGTCTTCGTTTCACTTGCCTGCTTCAGCGCATATGGCCAGGCAGCGCGATCGCCATTCTCAGCTTTTGGGCATGGCGATTATTTTGGTGAAAATTTGGTCAACAACCAGGGCATGGCAGGCGTTGGTGTTAGCAACCCGCAGACCTGGTACCTGAACAATCAAAACCCTGCCTTATTGATTTTTAACCGCATCACAGTTTTTCAAGCTGGAATTATTGCCGAGAATAAACGTATTTACAGCGACACTATAAAAGGAAAGAGCCGCAACGCCAATTTGAATTACCTGGTAATCGGCTTTCCGCTGATGAGAAAAAAAACAACCGGTGAGGTGAGGTGGGCAACAGCTATCGGCCTGATGCCTTACTCTTTTGTAAACTATAATTATCAATATAGCGATTCTGTTAACGGGTTAGAGGTGCGGTATTTCGACAAGGCCGAGGGAGGCTTCAACCAATTTTATTGGTCGAACGGCATTCGGGTAACAAGAGATTTGAGTGTCGGTTTGAAAACATCGGTGTTGTTTAGTTCCATTATCAGTGATTACAGCAACATCTTAAACGACCCTAATCAAAATATTAAATACGTTCCCAATGTGCACGAACTTCAGTCCGTTCGTGGCGTGAAATTTACACCCGCCTTATCGTATCGGGTAGATTCCATCGCGAACAAATACGCTTTTAATTTTGGTGCCACTTACGAGTTGAAGGCGAAACTGTCCTCCCGATTAGAACAAGTGCTGGAGCGCAAAAACT
>JAYUHI010000318.1:0-4075 GCA_043767095.1 Bacteroidota bacterium | reverse complement strand
TTGAACCTGCCGAAGTAATGGAGGCTAACAACGAAATACGCGATCTGCAACATGAAGAGAAGAGAGAGGAGATCAGAATCCTACAAGAAATAACGGCTCAAATAAGAAATAATTTACAAACACTGGAGCAGTGTTATGTATTCATGGGTAAGATTGATTTGAACAGGGCCAAGGCGAAACTTGCCATTCTGCTTGAGGCTGAGAAGCCAGGAGTGGTTGATGGCCAGGCCCTTACGTGGTATCAGGCCAGGCATCCGCTGCTATTCATTTTATTGAAATCGAAGAAGACTATCGTTCCATTAAACATGGAGTTAAATGAAAAGGATCGGTTTCTCCTGATCTCAGGCCCTAATGCTGGCGGGAAATCGGTTTGCCTGAAAACGGTAGGTCTTCTTCAATACATGCTGCAATGTGGGCTTTTGGTTCCGGCTAGTTCACGATCTGCGTTTGGAATTTTTAGTTCTATTTTTTTAGACATTGGCGATCAGCAATCCATCGAAAATGATTTGAGCACGTACAGTTCGCACCTGAAAAACATGGCCTCATTTATTGCGAATGCCGATCAATCGCCTATGATTTTGATTGATGAACTGGGTGCCGGCACCGACCCGAATTTTGGAGGCGGCATTGCAGAAGCGGTTTTAAGCGAACTCATTGAGCGGAAAGCGTGGGGAGTAGTCACAACACATTACTATAATCTTAAATCCCTCGCGGCTAACATACCCGGAATAAAAAATGCAGCCATGCTTTTTGATAGCGAAAAACTGCAACCACTTTTTACTCTGGAGATTGGAAAGCCTGGAAGTTCCTTCGCTATGGAGTTGGCCCGTAAGTCTAATCTGCCAGCATCAACCTTAAAGCGGGCAAGCCATCTGATAGGAGAGGGGCTCACCGGATTGGAAGCATTGATGAAAAAAGTGATGGAGGAGAAGCAAATGCTTGAAAGGGAGAAAAGAGCAATGGATTCAAAAATTCAAAAGTTAGAAGCAGATAAAGAGAAGTACGAAAAGTTGGCCAACGAGTTAGCTTCAAAGAGAAAGGAAATTATAGGGCAAGCCAAAGTCGAGGCATCTCAGTTGTTGCAGGAGACTAACAGGGAAATTGAAAAAACTATCCGCCACATCCGTGAAAACAAAGCCGAGAAGAAAGAGACCCGGAAGATTAGGGCAAAGTTGACTGACCTTTCACGGAAAGTGAAGCCGGATTCTGTTGAAAGCGGAACGGCCAAAGAACAATTTGTTATTGGTGATTTTGTAAGACTTCCCGGACAGGAACTTAGCGGATCGATAATTTCCATACAGGCGAATAAGGCAATTGTTCAGTTTGGATTGATCAAGACTACAGTAACTCTTGATCGATTGTTGCGGGGGAGTCCATCGGGATCCACCAAAAAATTTCGAGCGGAAGGAGTTGACTGGAACGCCAAGCGGGCGGGCTTCAATCCTACAATTGATTTACGCGGCAAGCATGCCGATGAAGCCATAGCTTTGGTGGAGCATTTTCTGGATGAAGCGGTTCTGTTGAGTGCCAGTGAGGTGCGAATCCTTCATGGAAAAGGAGAAGGGATACTTCGTAAAATGATCCGGGAACATTTAAAGAAAAATAAATCGGTTGCTTCTGTTCAGGATGAACATGTTGAACGGGGTGGAGACGGCATTAGCCTGGTAGTGCTGAAATAATTGGACTTACGCACTTTCGTGGATTTTAGTGTTTTAGCGATTTAGTGGCTGGTATTTATTCTTTGAAATTATGCCACAAAAGCACGAAAACGCTAAAATTTTACAAAATGGCTATTCAAGATTTAAAATAGTGCCTAAGTCCACTGAAATAAGACAAAACAAAAATTGTCAAAGCCCTTCTTCTAACTTGTAAATACTTTCTAAGCCTGTGCCCGGGTCTATTTTGCACAGATCATGGAGTATGCCATCCGAAAGCCTGTACACCCAGCCATGCACCGCAGGCATGTTATGGGTTTTCCACGCGTGCTGGATAATATTAGTTTTCACTAAGTTTCTAACACCCGTAATTACATTCAGTTCGGTCAGGCGATCGGCTCGTGCCACGTCATCTTTAATGCCATCTAATGAATCACGGTTTGACCAATAAACATCTTTGATGTTTCGAAGCCAATTATCAATCAGGCCGTAACTTTTGTTTCCCATGGCTGCCTTCACGCCTCCGCAGCCATAATGGCCACACACTATTACGTGGTTTACTTTCAATACCTCCACTGCGTATTGAAGCACACTGAGCATGTTCAGGTCGGTATGGTCAATCACATTGGCAATGTTTCGGTGGACAAATATTTCACCGGGCTGTGTATTGGTAATTTCGTTGGCCGGCACACGGCTGTCACTGCAGCCAATCCAGAGAAATTCTGGAGTCTGCAAATGCTCCAGGCGGTCGAAGTATTGTGGGTCTAACCCAACCCGCTCTGCGGCCCAGGCTTTGTTTTCTAATAGAAGATTTTGATATGATTTCATGAAGTGAATTTAAGATTTGAGATTTAAGTTTTGAGGTTTAAGATTTGAGATTAAGACTTAACAGCAATTAAGTAATTTTCAATTTTCAATTTTCTAATTTCACTGTTCCGATTTAAAAAATGGATGAAGTGCATGCCTTGTTTTTTTGATTTCTACCGTAATATTTTTTAGTGGCGCGCCTTTCTGATAGTCAGTAATCAATTCTATTATATCATGATCAAGGAACCGAACCTGCGAGCCTTCAACAAGCAAGGTGGAATTTTCCGGGATGGTTTCCAAGGTTTTCACCAAAGTTGATTTATTGAAGAAAGATACATCCTTAGTGAACTTAATCAAATAACTGTTGCCGTTATTTACCCGAAGCATGGCCGATTGAAAATTGGATTTCAGTACGAAAAAAACCGAGGCGAGGATTCCGATAAAAACACCTTCCAATAAATTGGTAAACACAATACCCAATGCTGTTGCAGCAAACGGAAGGAACTGGTCTTTGCCTTTGTGCCACATTTCTTTCCAAAGTTTGGGGGATGTAAGCCGGAACCCATAAATAATTAGAATAGCCGCTAAACTGGCCAGCGGAATTTTTTCTAAAGCAAAAGGAAATGCCAATACGGCCACTGCTAATATTATCGCGTGTAAAATAGTGGAGACTTTTGTCCTTGCTCCTGCAGTAATATTGGCTGAAGTGCGCACGATCACTGCCGCAACCGGTAAGGCTCCGATCAGTCCGCAAATAATATTGGTTATGCCTTGCGCTTTAAGTTCACGGTTAACAGGAGTTATGCGTTTAAATGGATCCATTTTGTCTGCCGCTTCGATGGACAGCAATGTTTCTACACTGGCAACCAATGCCAGCGTGAGGGAAATCAAATAGATTTTCTGATTATTTAAAATGTCCCAATCGGGAAAGACGAAGATTGAGTCCCATGCAATTTTAGGGAGACTCACCAGGTGGTTATCCATCAAGGCTTGTGCCGGGGATAGCAATCCGATAATGGAGTTGATCAGAATGCCTGCACACACAACAAGCAGGGGTGAAGGAATAACAGACCACCATTTATGGCCTCGGATTTTGGCACTCCCCAAAAAGATCATGAATAAAATGCAGACGCCCGAGATCAGAACGGCCGAGGGCAGCAGATTCGATATGGCTTGATATATTTCCGAAAAAGTATTGTGTTTATCGTCTTGAAAAAAATTCTCGTCTCCCACAAAATCGGCATCATCTCCAAAAGCATGTGGTATTTGTTTCAGGATAAAAATAATTCCAATACCCGCCATCATTCCTTTGATAACAGCCGATGGAATGAAGTGCCCCGCCACTCCGGCCCGCACATATCCCAGAATGATCTGGAAAACACCGGCCAGGACAACAGCTACGAGAAATGCCTGATAAGAACCAAGATTGTTAATTGATACCAGCACAACACTGGCCAGCCCTGCAGCCGGCCCCGTAACAGCCACGGGCGAGCCGCTTAAACTTCCGGCTACAATGCCTCCCAAAATACCGGAGAGTAAGCCTGCCAATAGTGGTGCTCCTGAAGCCAATGCGATGCCTAAGCAAAGGGGAACGGCAATAAAGAACACGGCCA
>JAYUHI010000317.1:0-4077 GCA_043767095.1 Bacteroidota bacterium | reverse complement strand
AGACCACGAATCCCAAAGGGGATTCTATTCCCATACACATTTCAAAACCAATTACTTAAAACTTAGCCTGACGGCTATGGCCTGTCCGGCAGGCAGGCCCGGCTCTCCATCCCGAGACTTCGGGAGAGAGGGGTGACTCACTCTCAACTGTTGTGCAAGTACCGTTGCGTTTTACTTTCAACGCTCAAACCGCAATGTTGTCCACTCCGCTTCCTGATGAGCCAGGTAAAGATTCTTGGCCTCATCATATTCAAGTGACGAATAAATAATCGGTACAATGCTGAGTCCATCGGAAGAGATGATTCCAAATTTCTTGTCCAGGCCAACCAGCAATTGGCTGTTGGGCAAATCGCGTAAATAATTATAGCGTGCCTCTACCAGAATCTTTCCTTCCAGTGTGGCCAAACCAGTTTTGCCGGATAAGAAAAGAAAGAGCTTGTCGGCCTTCTTCAAGATTGAATCGTAATGAAGGGACAACCGAAGAGCCCCGGTTTTATCAATCAGTCCAAACTTTTTATTTTTTGATACGATGGCGAACCCGCGGTCAAAATCTCCGGCAAAATCATAGGATGGGTTCACTATAATTTTATCCTCCGCATTAAGATACCCCCACTTGCCAAGCAATTTAAAAGCAGCCATCTGGTCGCTAAACGATTTCACACTATCGTATCGATTGGGAATGGCCAGCCTGCCCCGCTCATCGTGAAAACCAAATTTTCCCTGGCTCTGGAAAATCTGGAGACCGTCATGAAATAAAATTTCCCGTTGCGGTTCAATGTTGTTTGCCTGAGTTGCCAGAGGTTTTGTCCGTTTCATTTCAAGACCATTAAACCCAACTTTTTTCGAGTACCCTCTGGGAAGATATTCCAGCAAATGGTCGACCTTCACCTCAAGCGGGTTATCAGTAAAATAAATAATGTCGCCCACAAGTGATTTGAGAAACGTGGTTTTTGCTTGTTGCTCCAGGTAAAGTCTTTCATTAACTAATTGCAGAGGAAAAGGCTGGGGCGGTAAAATCCAATCTTCATTGGTAGAAATAATTCCGAATTGTTTCATGAAACTGACAGCCACCTGGTTGTCCTTCAGTTCAAGAATCGAATCGTAAACACAATGCACGGTTTCTTTTCCTTGCCGGTTTAATAACCCTGAGTATCCCCCCTTTCGAACTTTAAAGAAATCGGCATTCAATCTTTCAATAGCATCATACCCTTTTGATTTCAGTTTTGCTTTTACATTATATAAAGTCCACAGGTTTTTACCGACCTCATTCGTGCGCGCCAGGGCAAACTCACCATCCCACAGCAATGAATCAAATGAAAACGGAAGTGCTTCGGCCTGATCGATCGTCAGTAACCCCCACTTGTTGTTTTTCTTAGCTGGGATTAATCCGTTTTTTATCCCACCAATGTGATCATACGTCAGAGGCCAGATTTCCTTCAAACTCTTATCTATTATTCCTTGCTTGCCCGTGCGGATTACCCGGTAATGATCATTCGCGTAAGCATGCAATTCATCGGCTTGAAGCGATTGCACTTCAAGATTTTTGTTGTCAACGATTTTCCAGTTGCCCGGCAACAAGGCGCGAACAGTTTCATCATCACGGAACTGTATGTTTCTGTATTTTGGGCTGACCACTACATTTCCATCGCGATCCATCACCCCTTGCCATCCCTCGCTGTGGATGACCGCATGACTTCGGTGGAATGGTGAAATGCTATCGATGAAAAAATCAGTCACTTGTTTTCCCTCATCCGAAAACAAAGCCAGCTTACCTTTATTCTCCACGGCAAACCGTAAGGTGCCCACCGGATAGATATTATTAAATTTAAGTGGAAGGATAACCCGGTTTTCCAGGTCAGTCAACCCGAAGCGGTAGTCAATACCACTTTTGATCATGACCACCGCACGTAGGCCATGCACCGAGATAGCATCGTACTCAAAAGGAATGGTGACTTTACCGGTCAGGGTCAGGCTTCCGGTCTTATAAAAAATGTCATTTACTTTTTTGATGGCTACCACACGGTCTGCCCCGCAAAATATGAGGCTCTCGAATTCAGCCTTCGTGATGTATTCTTTTTTTAGATTGATGAGGCCCCAGCCTCCGTTGAGTTTATATCCGGTTATCTGCCCGATCACAGAAAAACTTCCGTCCGACCAGCCGAGCGCTTCAAATGCCGGAGGGAGAACAACGGCACCCTGATCATTTTTCAAACCCACTTTACCTTTCTCTTCAAAGAGTTTGAATTCAGTTGCCGTGGCGATGAGGCCAGGACTAACCGACAAGCATAGTATTAAAAGGCAGCGCACAACACGATAAAGGTAAGTAGATTTGGTATTGACCATACACCTGCCCCGCTCCATCCCGATCCTTCGGAAGGAGAGCGGTACTCCTCTTTTGAAATTGAGGCATTTACCATGCAAAATATTTCATGTTTATCTTTCATTTCGTCCGCCCATAGCAAATTGCGGGGCAAGTCCCTCTCCTCCCGAAGGATCGGGATGGAGAGGGATTTAGGGTGAGGTTTAACTACTTTGCGCCATGCAGGGAAAAAAACCGGAAGGGCATTTAGTCCGATCGCTTGGATTGTTCGCCACATTCATAATTACCGTGAGTGCGGTTATCGGCTCGGGCATATACAAGAAAGTGGCGCCTATGTCGGCCGAATTAGGCTCACCCAACCTGGTGCTGCTTTGCTGGGTGCTGGCTGGTGTCATCACCATCTTTGGCGCGTTGAGCAATGCGGAGGTAGCCAGCATGCTGGCCGATGCAGGGGGTGAGTACGTTTACTTCAAAAAAATTTACAACCGCTTCTTTGCTTTTCTTTTTGGATGGACATGCTTCTCGGTGATCCGTTCTTCCTCTCTCGCATCCATTGCTTATGTATTTTCACAGTCGTTCAATAACCTGATGCCGCTTCCTGAACTTCCGGATTCACTCGGCAGTATTTCATTGTTCGGGATATTCACCCCCTTCGACAATTTTGGAGTCAAGACAATGACCATCGCCCTTATTTGCGGGTTCTCGTACTTAAATATTTTTGGATTGAAAGTGGGCGAAGGGCTAAGCCGTGCTGTGCTGATCATGGTAACAATCAGTATTGTTCTCATTATTATTCTTGGGCTTACCATTGGCGGAGGCTCAATGGCCAACTTGCAGGTGAAGGCATCCGGGTATGTGGAGCGCTCCTGGTTTGATCCATCATTCATACAAAGCTTTTTTTCCGCCATGCTCGCTGCCTTTTGGGCCTATGAAGGCTGGTCCAGCACCGGCTACCTGGGCGGGGAAATCAAAAACGCCAACCGGAATTTGCCATTGGCCCTCGTGATGGGTGTGGTATTCGTAATGATTATTTATGTATCAACCAATTTCACGTATTTGTATGTCCTCCCTATTGATACTATTATCGCTGCACACCAGTCACAGAACACTATTGCAGCCGTGGCTGTCGTCAAACACTTTTTAGGAAATGGAGGCGGACTATTCATTTCCCTGCTAATTTTATTAACCACGTTCGGAACTACCAACAGCACCGTTCTTCCGCCACCGCGATTATATTATGCCATGGCCAAAGACGGATTGTTTTTTAAGTGGGCATCATACATTCATCCAAAATATAACACACCTTCCAGAGCATTCATTGCACAAGCCGTGTGGGCTGGAGTTTTGGTATTGTCGGGCAGCTTTGATCAGTTAACTGATATGCTGGTGTTTGCATCATTTATATTTTTTGGTGCGGTAACGCTTGGATTATTTATTCTACGGATACGAGAACCCAATACACACAGGCCATACAAAGCATGGGGCTACCCGGTGGTGCCGGGTTTCTTTCTTTTGTTTTGCGCGACCTTGGTACTCATTACTCTATTCACCAAACCACGTGAAGCATTGCTTGGTCTGGGATTGATGGCAACCGGGGTTCCGTTTTATTTTTGGTGGAATCGGGAGAGTAATCGCTAGTGTTGTAAGGTTCTACTTTTTACTTTCAATTTTCAATTTGCTGAAACTCTTCCCTCCAATAATGCGTTCTTTGCATTGATGAATCACAACTAACCCAAACCAACATCCATTAGGATATT
>JAYUHI010000316.1:0-4103 GCA_043767095.1 Bacteroidota bacterium | reverse complement strand
TCCCAGTACAAATCGGTGCCCATCTCACCAATGGCGGCAAAGTTTCTCTTATTCAACCAAGTTTCAATCAAATACAATTCCTTTTCAAAATCTTTTTTTACCGAACACGGATGAAGCCCCATCATGGCTTTGCAATTAGGGTGTTTGACTTCCAGCTCCATCATCCGGTCGATAGAGGTGTGATCAATGTTGGGTAGATAAATTTCATTGACTGGTACTTCCGCACATCTCCTGAGCATATCCTCGCGATCTTGATCAAATTCTTCAAGATAAATATGAGCGTGGGTGTCGATGAAGTGGTTCATGATAAAAGGTGTAATAGGTGTCTGACGACTTAAAGACGTCAGACACCTTGAGTCAAAAAAAATAAATCTTATTCCAAATGATAATCACACCTAAAACTAAAGCTGCAATAGCAGTCACTAAGACCGCACCAGCTGCAAGGTCTTTAATCCGGCCTGCTTCTTTTCTTTTTTCAGGGCTAACAAAATTCACCAAGTCTTCAACGGAGGAGTTCATTACTTCCAATCCCATCACCAGACCAATGGCGAGAATCACCAAACTCCAATCGGTGTAGGTAAATTCAAAATAGAATCCAGCAACGGTAACCAGCACAACGGCCAGGGAATGAATTTTTAAATTTCGCTGCTCACGCCAGGCAATGAGAAATCCATTAATAGCATTTCGAAAACTTTTAATCAACTTCATATTAATTCCTCAATGGCTTTGGGTAATCCTGAATTTGGTTCTGTTTTGGGTAACGATCCAAAGTTAGATAATTGTTCAAGGGCTTTTTCCAGATCAAATTGATTTTGCTTTTGGGAAGTACCCATTTTATTTGTCAGTAGGTGTTCCGCAAGATACTCCTGCTCGGTTTGCCCCGGAGTTGGGATGACGATAACTTGCTTGCCAAGGGTTGCCAAGTCCATGATGGTGCTGTAACCAGGGCGGGCAATAATAACTTTGGCTGAAAGTAAAACAGATTCCAATTCACCCGAACGAAGGTGATTGAATTCGGTCAACATTCCCACTTCAATTTTTTCAATCCGTCCAGGTTTTCCTTTAACCATTACTGATTTCCTTCCGGATTTTTTTAATTGTTCTCGCATCAGATTTTCAAAAATTGTCCGCTGAGGCTCAGGGCCTGAAATCAAAGCTACAATTTCATACACATCGCTCTCTGCTTTGATTGACTTTCCGAATCGACTTAAAATTCCAATCCGCCTCGTTTTAGTTAATGAGTTGTTGGATAATATTCGTGAAAATCGAAACCCCATATCCTCATCCGGAATCCAAACCTGATCGAACTTATTAATCTTGCTCAGGTGAAAATTATTTAAGGATCGGGATAGCCAGGAAAGTCTCGTTGGTACTTGTAAATTCAATTGATGACCAATAAAAACTGATTTGATTTGCTGGGCGTAACAACCATAGCGGTTGTCGGATATTATGAAATCAATTTTTTCCTTGAAAATAATTTCATTCGTCAACTTTTGTTCCTGTCGGATTCGGTTGTTGATTCTCGGAAATTGAAGCAGCATTGAGAAGATCATATTTCCGATTTCCGGATAAACAATTCCATAAGAAGGCAACTGGTAAAAAGTTAATTCAGGAAACTCATCCTTTAGAAACTCAAGAGACAACCCGCTCCCCCCAATCACCACCCGCACGTTTTGTTTTTGCAATTCCCGGATCACCGGAATGCAGCGGGTAGCATGGCCGAGGCCCCAATCCAGCACAGCAACAAGGGCAGATTTATGATTTCCGATTTTAGATTTTAGATTTTCGATATCCATCACAACGATTTGAATTGATAGCCCATTTGCGAAAAATGTTCAAGATACCTGGGCAACATGTAATTCAACTTTTTCTCTGCTTTATAACTATCGTGAAAAACGACAATGGAACCTGGCTGTGTTGCTTCAATAGTGTTTTCCAGGTACTGCTCATTTTTACCACCCACTTGATAATCGAGGCTGAGAACATCCCACATCACAATCTTGTAATGACTCAATGCTTTTATTTGGTTCGGTCTGATTCGACCGTAAGGCGGACGGAAAAGAGTATGCAGCAGGCAGTTAGAAGTACGCAGTTCGCCATCGCAGGCCTTTACGCTCTCGACATACTTTTCAACTGAAGTTGACCAGCCCTTTAGGTGATTATAAGTATGATTGCCAACCGAATGCCCTCCATCAATAACTTTCTTGATCACCTCCGGGTGTTTTCGAACATTATCCCCAATGCAAAAAAAAGTGGCTTTCGCCTGAAAAGATTGAAGAGTTCCTAAAACAAATTCAGTTGGGCCTGGCACCGGGCCATCATCAAAAGTTAAATAGATAATCTTTTCATTCGCTGGCATACTCCATATCAGCCTGGGAAACATTTTAGGAAGCAGGGCCGGAATGCGGTGAGGCGTAAAATTCATCTTGTTTCATAACATAAAGTCCACGGTCTACTGTCGACAGTCGACCGTGGACTGTTGACAATTACGATTCCACCCGGCACGTGAGCATAGTAATATCATCGCGATAGCCGTTGTTACCTTTAAATCCATCGAGAGTAACAATAATATCCTGGTGTATTGTTTTCAAATCCTTGTAGTGATTCTTCTCGAAATAGTCTTTTAATACTTGAACACCAAATTCCTGATTTTTCTCGTTCACGGTTTCGGTTAATCCATCCGTGTAACAAAACAACAGGAATTCTTCCAGATCAGGAACGAACCCTTCATTGATAAAAGGCAGCGGGTGCATGGCGCCCAAAACTGTACTTCCGTCTTCCAACAACCTAAGCTCTTTATTCTTTTGATACAACAAAGGAGGATTATGACCGGCATTTACATACACCATCGACTTTAAATTGATATCATAAATGGCACCGAAGAAAGTGATGAACTTCTCCCCTTTCGTGTTTTCCATAACCTGGTAGTTCAATGCCTCAACAATTTCGGTGAGGTTTGGCGTTTGGCGAAGCAACGTTCTTAATGAGGCTTGAAAATTAGACATCATCAAGGCAGCCGCGATTCCCTTTCCACTCACATCAGCAACACAAATTAAAAACTGGTTCTTGTTGATGGGCACGTAATCGTAGTAATCCCCGCCCACACGGTCATGGGGTAAATAGCTGGCTTCAACTTTTAATCGTTCTGTGTTGGGTAACTTCTCTGGAAAAAGAAAACGCTGCACATCACTGGCTATTTCAATTTCTTTCCTAAACGCTTCCTGTTGCAATTCTCTACGCGCCAGTTTTTTATTTTCGATGGCCACTACAATGATATTGCTGAGCGCCTGGATAAATTTAATTGTTTCTTCTTTATCGTGCTCGGTAGAATGATGGTCAAGGCCTCCAATAAAAACCAAGGCCAGAGTTTTGGATTTATGAGCTACAGGAATTACCATATCAAACTCATGAAAATCACACTCCTCATCAAACTCGGAAAGGCGGTGGATGCGTTTGATCATTTCAAACCGGCTGTCCAATTTAATTTTAGAGTAATTCTTTTTGGTCCCGAAGTGCACTTTACACCCCCACAAATCATCGAAAGTAAACAATCCCAGTTTGTTGATATTGAGGTTGGATCGAAGAGTAAAATTGAAAATTTTGTATAGCGACTCCTCCGGCACATTGCTGTTGATGGCTTGCGTAATTTCCAGCAACGCGTTGAGTTCCAACTCTTTCTTCTCGATCTGCCTCTTTAAATCCATTTGTGCCATGGACAAAAATAAGAATATAGATGGTAGAAGTAAGCATTTTGAAATGGGCGGTCGAGTAGTACAGTTTTGCATGGTTTATTCTGCTCAGTAATCACCTCACCCCCGGCCCCTCTCCAAAAAAGGAGAGGGGTGACTCTTTGTTGAACTTTCCGAAGGTTTCATATGGAAAGTTTTAAATCCCATAAAGCTTGAAAGGTTCAATCACAATCATTTAAGAAAGCTCCCCTCTCCGCCACGGAGAGGGGTCGGGGGTGAGGTGCTAGGTTGGGCAAGGAATTCCTCAACGCATACATGCAAAACTGTCGTACACCGTGTGCCTTGAAGACGGAAGTTCAGACGGAACTGAAGTCATGCTGTATTGAAGATGGAGGAAGGTACGCAAGTACCTTG
>JAYUHI010000315.1:0-4104 GCA_043767095.1 Bacteroidota bacterium | reverse complement strand
CCTGAACAATCTTTTTATTCTCTTCAAACTCCATGTTCCTTCCCGTGATGCTGCCATCCCACATAGAAAATTCAGAGCCGGGTTCTGTTGACATTTGTGCTGCCTCGCCCGTCCATAATTGAATGGTGAGCGGATTGGTGAGCGCCAGGTAAACGTCTTCTGGTGGGGCTGGGATGAGGTAGTATTTTTTGAAGGATTTCACACAACTAACAAAGGGATTTGGATCAAATTACTCCTTTACAGAATTCATCCGGATATAAAGTCTAATCAACCGGTTGGAAAAGATGTACTCCCCTCTTTCTGTTCCTGATTTTAAAACATTGAGTTTTTTCATTTTTTGGAGGAAGTTGTTGAACTTCTTCTTTTCTGCTTCATTCAATTTTCCCTCAATCTCGGACTTGTCGAATCCAATATCGAAATTTTCTTTTCCAAGTTTTTTTAGAATACTTTGATAATCCTTGCTCTTCAGTTCTTTGTAAACCTGATCATCAACAAACTGCTCACCGATTTCCTTAGCTGCTGAAACAATGCCCCGAACTGCATCTGACATATCAATTACATTGTCTTTGTCAAGCCAAAAAACATTATTCCCAATAATGTGCATGGCCTTTGGAAAACCACCTGTGTAGTTTGCTATGTTTTGAAGCGCTGCCGGATCCGTTTTGCAACCAACCGAAGTAAAAGATTTTTGGTAAAAGTCAATCTGCTCTTCGTTATTTAATGGTTCAATTTTGATGATTTCGAAAATCCTGTCAACGGGTTGATGCTTTAGAACCATCTCTTTTCTTCTTTCCTCTACACCACAGAGCATGAGTAACAATGGAAGTGGTGAAGCACTCAGTGCATTTTCATCAACCAGATTTTTGATGAAATACGCAAATTGAGGATTCTTAGTAATGCCGTTAAGCTCATCTAAGATCAAGACAATCCCCTTAGTTCCAGACGGCTGAAGTTTATTTAGGATTTCTCGAAGGAATGGCAGGAATCCTCTCGAAATATCAGGAGCATCTTTTTTCAGGGCATCAAAATTAAGTGTAAGTCCAAAGATTTGCTGGTTCCCGATATACTTGGCTAAAAAATTTCTTACTGTTTCTGTTTTGTTTGGCTCATAGGATTCGGTTTCCAATACAGCCTTTACGGTTTTTGATGCTAAGTCTATCTCATTTTCAGCGCTTCCAAGTAAAACGTGAATTCCAAACAGGTTGTGTCGCTTTTCAGCCAAAGCCCGGACAAACGAAGCCAGTGAACTTTTTCCTATACCATAGTCTCCTGTTAAATAAATTGACTGAGGCTTTCCGAGGGTAACTTGCTTGATAGCTCTCTCAATCCTGTCAATTTGTAGCTGCCTTCCAGTGAATAATTCCAAGGGAACAGGTTGACCTGGATAAAAAGGGCTTTTTCCTTTTTGAAATTCCATAGTTGAAAATTAGGAAATTATTAAGTAGTCCCAACACTCTCAAACTCCTCTATCGGCAAACAACTGCACACCAAATTCCTGTCACCATAAGCGTTGTCAATTCGGCTTACGCTGGGCCAGAATTTAGCTTCATGAACAAAATGAAGTGGGTAGGCTGCTTTCTGCCGGGAATATGGCCGGTTCCAATCATCGGCCGTAACCACGGCTGCGGTATGCGGAGCGTTTTTCAGAACATTGTTTTCTTTGTCGGCCTGGCCTTCTTCCACCTCACGCACTTCATTTCTGATTTCAATCAGAGCATCGCAAAAGCGGTCAAGTTCTTCTTTGGTTTCACTCTCGGTAGGTTCAATCATGAGCGTGCCTGCCACGGGGAAGGAAACCGTTGGTGCATGGAATCCATAATCCATCAATCGCTTGGCAATGTCTTCTACTTCAATGCCTGCCTTCTTAAAATCGCGGCAGTCCACAATCATTTCATGAGCGCATCGGCCATGCGTTCCGGTGTAGAGAATTTTGTAATGACCACTTAATCTTTCTTTGATGTAGTTCGCATTCAGGATTGCGAGTTTAGTAGCGTTGGTCAATCCCTCAGCACCCATCATGGCAATGTATGCATAGGAGATAGCGAGGATGCTGGCGCTACCCCACGGTGCAGCCGATACCTGGTGAATGGATTTTTTACCGCCAATTTTCACCACAGCATGTCCGGGCAGGAACGGTTTCAATTTATCGTTCACACAAATGGGCCCCATGCCGGGGCCACCGCCACCGTGAGGAATGCAAAATGTTTTGTGGAGGTTGAGGTGACAAACATCGGCACCGATGTTGGCAGGCGATGTCAACCCAACCTGTGCATTCATGTTCGCGCCATCCATGTAAACCAATCCGCCATGCTGGTGAATATTTTGACAGATTTCGGTGATTGATTCTTCGAACACACCGTGTGTGGAAGGATACGTTACCATGAGGCAGGAGAGGTTGTCTTTGTATTGCTCGGCTTTCGATTTTAGATCGGCAACATCAATTTTTCCATCTTCATCCGACTTGACAACCACCACCGTCATGCCGGCCATTACTGCGCTGGCGGGATTGGTGCCGTGCGCGCTTGCCGGGATAAGTGAAATGTTGCGTTGACCTTCGTTTCGATTTTTGTGATAAGCCCGAATCACCATCAAGCCTGCATACTCACCTTGTGCTCCGCTGTTGGGTTGGAGGGAAACACCGGTGAAGCCTGTAATTTCTTTCAGCCAGTTTTCAAGTGTTGCAATCATTTCCTGATACCCAAGAGTTTGACTGGCCGGTGCGAATGGATGCATATTGCCAAGCTCTGGCCACGTTACCGGAATCATTTCAGATGTCGCGTTCAACTTCATGGTGCATGAGCCTAATGAAATCATGGAGTGCACCATGGAGAGGTCTTTGTTTTCCAATCGCTTAATGTAGCGCAGCATTTCATGTTCGGAGTGGTGCTTGTTGAAAACAGAGTGAGTGAGGAAGGGGGACCTCACCCCCGGCCCCACACCAAAGGAGAGGGGTGACTCTTTGTTGTTATCTACTGCATGTTTTTCGAGAGTTCTTCCCCTCTCCCTCGGAGAGGGGTTAGGGGTGAGGCCTTTCAAAATCATTTCCACATCTCCAATAGTTGTCGTCTCATCAAAAGAAATCCCAATGTGATTTGTTTCAAAATACCGGAAGTTCATTTCCAGTTTTTCGGATTCTTGTTTGATGATCTGCTTATCCGCTACCTCAATCTTTATCGTATCAAAATAATTATCATTCAATTGTTTCAGGCCTAATGCCTCAATGCCCAATGCCAATGCCCTGGTTAACCCATGAATCCTTCCCGCAATTTTTTTCAAACCTTTTGGGCCGTGATAAACCGCATACATGCCCGCCATCACCGAGAGAAGAACTTGAGCAGTACAAATGTTGGAAGTTGCCTTCTCCCGTCTGATGTGTTGCTCACGGGTTTGAAGGGCCATACGGTAACCGGGTTTGCCTTGGGCATCGACTGAAGCGCCAATGATCCGGCCCGGCATCAATCTTTTGTATTCATCTTTTGTGGCGAAGAACGCAGCATGCGGGCCGCCAAAGCCCATGGGCACCCCGAAGCGTTGGGAAGAACCCACCACCACATCGGCACCCATTTCACCGGGTGATTTCATCAGCACCAGGCTCATCAAATCCGAAGCCATTACAACTGCTACCTCCCGTTCATGTGCCGATTCAATGAAAGTAGAATAATCTTTCACGGCACCATCGTTGTTGGGATTTTGCACGAGCACACCAAACAAACCAGAATCGTTTACATCCAGCCTTTCAACTTCACCAATCACCAATTCAATTTCGAGCGGAGTGGCTCGCGTTTTCAGTACATCAATAGTTTGAGGAAATGTATTTTGATCGACAAAAAACTTCTTTGAATCTTTTTTATTTCTCTTCCGCGAGGCGTGCAACAGGTGCATGGCTTCGGCAGCAGCCGTTCCTTCATCGAGCAAGGAGGCATTGGCGATCGACATTCCGGTAAGTTCAATAATCACAGTTTGATAATTGATCAGCGCTTCGAGGCGGCCTTGAGCAATCTCCGCCTGGTATGGAGTATAGGCCGTGTACCACCCCGGGTTCTCCAAAATATTTCTCAGGATCACAGGAGGTGTTATGGTTCCATAATACCCCATTCCAATAAA
>JAYUHI010000314.1:0-4112 GCA_043767095.1 Bacteroidota bacterium | reverse complement strand
GTGGTTTATCTGCGTGGAAGGATGGCTGGTTGTCATAACCTTTACGGTTAGTAATATTTTTAGGATTGGATAGCGTGATGCCTGTTTCAGAAATGTTTAAATCAGCCAGGTAAATCTCGGAGCCTGTTTGGGCAATCACTGTAATTGATAAACCAAGTAGAAAAAATAAGAAAGTATTTTTCATTGCACCAATATACAAATGGTTGGCTTCAAATCCATCCAATGTCATTCGGGGTTTAGAGCAAAACTCAAACCCGGTAATACCTCCCATACTTTTCCATTATGCTTTAGCAAGGAAAGTTCTCGAACCGTAAAGTGACTGGAGAACTCCAGGTCTTTCACAGAATTCCAGGCCTTGGCGAACACAGGTTTTTTTAAATCGCGGAAGGCAACAGTAATGTGCGGGTGATAGGGCTTATTGAGCCTGTTGGCATTAAATAAATTCAATTCGGTTTTGCAAAACCGGGAAAGCGTGCTTTGCATTTCCTGAAGGTGGTTGTTTTCGACAACCTGAATGTAAATGACCCGAGGGGGAAAGCACCTAAAGTTTTTTAATTGAACTTCAATTGATTTTTGTTGCGATGCAAATTGATTCATTGTGTCAAAGAGCTCGTCTTCTCTGGATATTTTCCACTCAAATGGCATATGCAGAGTAATATGAGGTGGCGAGTTAAGAGCAGCTTTTGAATTAAATTCCACCTTGAAGTAGTTCTTCCATTCCAATATTGAATCGTAAATGGGCTGGGGTGGAATGAGAGCAATGAAATATTTGGAATGTCCTGAACGAAATTTCATTTGAGTTTAGAGCGTTCAGCAAAACAACGGATTTTATTGACCAAACTCTACCCCGCATTCGCCATGGCAAGGTTTTGCTGCTACTTTGAAACATTTCAACCGACAAACTCAAACCATTCAAATATTTATTCAATACCTTCGTTTCAAAGACATGAAACCGGTTTTCACAGCAATCCTTTTTTCTTTCGGAGCATTAGCTGTTGCGCAGGAAAAACCCAAAGAACAAACCTATGGTGTGGAAGGACAGTACACATTCGAAACGGAAAAACCATATAAGCTGCTGGAGTTGGATGAGAAGACTGATGAGCCCATTGTGACTCAGAAAAAAAAGCCGCGCAAAAAAACTTACTATGGCATCAAAACAAAAAAAGGATTTACCCGAAAAGGAACAGGCGCCCGGACAACCATTGAATTATTTTTTGTTTTGAAAAAACATGACTCGCCCCCCCCTTATGTAAAAGATGTTTACTGGTATGATTACGCCAGGCGTGAAATCCGCAAAAGCGAAAAGTTTGATCCAAAAAAAGGCGTGCTGATGCATGGCCCCTATAAAAAAATGATGGGCAATGTGGTGGTGGAAGAAGGAATTTTTTTTAAAGGGTCGAAGCACGGCCGGTGGATGCGCTACTCAAAGGATAACCTGGTGGAAGATAAAGACAAGTATTACAAAGGCTGGCCCAAAGAATCGCTGGTAAGCTATTATGATCCGGAAAGGAAAAAAGTAAAAGAACTTATTCCGGTTGATCATGGCGACCGCGAAGGCAACTATTATAAGTTTCATGACAACGGTGCCCTGGCAGTTTTCGGTTCGTATCTGCACGACTACCGGGTTGGGGAATGGACTGAATTTTATCCGACAGGCAAGAGAAAAAGGATTATCTCCTACCCGCCAGACCCATTTGATAAAACAGAAAAACCTTACGTGAAGAGAGAATGGAATGGAGCGGGGCGAGAGGTTTATTCTAAATAGGCGGATGTTTGATGACCGATTTCAGATGACCGATGCAGTCCTCGGACATCCGTCTTTAATAAAACGCATCCTCAAAATGCACAATCTCATCTTTGTTTATCGCTACAATATCATAACGCACATTGCCTTGCCAGTTGGAAACCTCTAAATAGTGAGCTGCCCCCTCCATTACTTTTTTTCTTTTGGCCGAATGAACCGATTGCTCGGGATGCCCAAAAGCCAAAGAACTGCGCATCTTTACTTCCACAAAGACTAACCAATTATTTTTACGGACAATCAAATCTATTTCCGAGCGCTTGAACCTGTAGTTTCGGGCAACAATTTCAAAGCCCTTTTCTTTCAAAAAGTCTTCAGCCGTCTTTTCTCCGTCTTTTCCTTTCCTGATTTTATCCGTCATGAATACTGTTTATGAAATGTACTTTTTACTTTCGTTTTTACGTAATTTGACCCTCGAAAAAATAACTCATGAGGAAACTGATTGAAGGATTCACCCGCCAACTGGCCGATGCCATTAAACTTGGCCAGTCGGTGGACCTGGTAAGGCCCGGCAGCGATATTCGAAATGTGCTCATCACCGGTATGGGCAGCAGCGGCACGGCAGCTAATTTAGTAGAGTCGCTCACGTTTGGGCGCATTCCCATTCCAATCACGGTTTGCAAAGGTTACAACATTCCTCAGTTTGTAAGCCCGCACACGCTTTTCATTGCCTGTTCTTACAGCGGGGAAACGGAAGAAACGCTGGCCTCTATCCATAAAGCCATGCTGAAGCGGGCACACATTATTTGCATTAGCTCAGGCGGAAAAATGCTGGAGTTGGCTAAAGAATACAACCTGTTTTACATGCAGGTGCCTTCGGGCGAACCAAGCGCTCGGGCTATGATTGGTTACATGATCGTGTCTTTGCTTTATGCCCTCTATCACACCAACCTGATTGGCGCGGCCTTCATCAAAGAAACCGAGAACTCCATCGAATACATTAACCGGGGCGAGAAAGCCATCCAGGCCGAGGCCGAATTGATAGGCAAGCGTTTGAAGGGAAGGTATCCCATGATTTATTGCGATGAGCGTTTGAAAGCCATGGCCATTCGTTTTCAGCAACAGCTGAATGAAAATGCCAAACAACTGGCTCACGTCAATACTTTTCCGGAGATGAATCATAATGAATTGGAGGGATGGAGAAACCCGGAAAATCTGCTACAACAAATTCAGGTAGTCTATCTCTACTCCGATCACGATCATGAACGCGTGGAGAAGCGCATGGAAATCTGCCGGCCCATTTTTGAAAAACATTCTCGGCATGTGGTTGATATTGTGGCAGAGGGCGCTTCGTTGCTGGAGCAATATTATTATCTCATTCACCTAACCGATTGGATCACGTATTACGTTTCCAAAGAAAATCAAATTGACCCAGACCCTATCGAGTCCATCAACTTCGTGAAAGAAGAGCTTGCCAAACTCAAGTGAACGCGGTACTCAACAAACAAGTTAAGTTTATTGATTTGGGATTGATGGCCTACCAGGAGGCCTGGGATTATCAGACCAGACTTTTCCAGGAAACACTTGAGGTAAAAAAACAGAACCGCCCGCCTGCCGGACGGGCAGGAGACCACCCAGAAGAAAACCAACTACCAACTACCAATTACCTGATTTTCTGTGAGCATCCGCACGTGTTCACACTCGGAAAAAGTGGCGATGAATCAAACCTGCTTGTTCCAAAAGAAAACCTGGGCAGCATTAACGCCAGTTATGTTCCCATTAATCGCGGAGGCGATATCACCTATCATGGCCCCGGCCAGTTAGTGGTTTATCCGGTTTTTGATCTGGAGAATTTTTTTACCGACATACACCGGTTTATGCGCACCCTGGAGGAAGCTGTTATTCTAACGTTGGATGAGTTTGGAATTGAGGGAGGAAGAATTGAAAAACTCACGGGAGTTTGGCTTGATGCCACCCATCCCGCGAAAGCGAGAAAAATTTGTGCGATGGGTGTGAAGATGAGCCGGTGGGTTACCATGCACGGGTTAGCCCTGAATGTTAATCCCGACCTCAACTATTTTAATTACATCGTGCCGTGCGGCATTCAGGATAAGGCAGTGACTTCGATGGAGAAGGAATTAGGAACCACGGTTGAGATGAGTCACGTAAAATTGATCCTGAAAGAAAAGCTGGCTGAAACTTTCATGTTTGAGTTAGTTTGATTTTCAATCCTTAATTGAAATCACCAACTGCTTTACCGCCATCTTCACAGCAATGGCGTGACTGAAGGGCCGTGAACCATCAGGCCTCTCATTTCCAACAGGCATGGTGTACAGGAGCGTATCTCCGGAAAGTTTCTGAACATTATCCC
>JAYUHI010000313.1:0-1684 GCA_043767095.1 Bacteroidota bacterium | reverse complement strand
AAACGCCACTCCCAGAATTGGGTTGAACGTGGCTATTTCATCAAAATTGAAATTGAAGCGAAGGAGATATCCTGAATAAATCGAAAGGCCAATAATAAATAAGTCGAGAACGATGATGATCCATCGGGGAAGAATGGTGAGCCGGTTTATTAACCTGGAGAACAAGGTTATTGAGGTTTTTTCTTATTCAGCTTTAGCACACCCAAAACTAACCCGGCCAAAAAGATTAGGAAGACACCGGGGATTGGTACAGGAGCGCCCGGATCGCAAGGGGGGCACCCAGGAGTTCCACACCCCCCCCCACAAGGTTGTGCCAAAAGAGCCAAAGGGAACAGAAAAATGACTAAAAACAACCTTGCTTTGAACTTGAGCATAAGCGCAAATATTGTTAAAATTTAAATGATTTCAATGATGCCTGAAAGTCATGAATGTTACAGGCAGCGATTAATGTAACCTGTTCATCGAGCTTTTTAGGAATAAGTGATGTAAGTTGCCAATAAGGGTTAGCCTCGGGTATAAACTACAAAATCGAACGGGTAGATATGATGCTGGTCAACAGGGTGATGCTTTCTTGAAACCTCTGTCCAAATCGATTGATTAAATGGAGGAAAAAAAACATCGCCTTCAATATGCGCCTTAATTTCGGTGAGGTACATCCGGTTCGCGAAACCAATTCCGTCCTTATAAATCTCAGACCCACCAATTAAAAACACTTCTTCCTGTTTTGCATTTTTTGCTAAGGACAGAGCATCAGGCAATGAATGAACAATCTGGCAACCGGGAGCAACAAAATCTTTCTGCCTTGTAACAACCACGTTAAAGCGGTTGGGTAATGGTCTGAATTTTTCCGGGATGGACTGATAATTCTTCCGGCCCATAATAACGTAGTGTGCCTTCGTTGTTTGCATGAAAAATTTCATGTCGTCTGGAAGCCGCCAGGGCAACGTATTATTCTTGCCAATGACACGATTTTGAGAAAGGGCGGCTATCAACGAAATAATCATGACACCAATGGTAACTTGTTTCCTCTGAAATACTCAGCAGCGGTCATTTTTCTTTTACCTTCAGGTTGAAATTCATCGAGCGAAATCCAACCGTCTGAGCATTTTACAAGAACATATTTTTCCTGATCGGTTTGAATTTCTCCCGCAGTGCCGATCATCGCTCCGTCCGATACGCTTATCCGAAAGATTTTAAATTGCTTGCCTCTTATTTCAGTCCAGGCACCTGGATAAGGGCTTAACCCTCTCACAAAGTTTTGAATGGCCAACGCGCTTTGGTTCCAATTGATTTGACAAGTCTCTTTGAAAATCTTAGGAGCTAATTTTAAATTTTCGAATGTTATCTGATCATTCGTTTTAACTGTTCCAGACTCGATTGCTTCCACGGTTTTCAAAACAAGTCCTGCCCCTTTCATCATGAGCCTTTCGTACAAACTACCGGCATCATCTGTTTCTGTAATTATTTCATTCTCCTGGAAAATTATCTGACCAGTATCAATTTCCTGTTGAAGAAAAAACGTAGTCACGCCTGTTTCTCTCTCACCGTTTATGATAGCCCAGTTTATCGGGGCAGCCCCGCGGTATTGGGGAAGTAAAGACGCATGAAGATTAAAGGTGCCCTTTGGCGGCATGGCCCAAACTATTTCGGGCAACATCCTGAAGGCTACCACTATTTGCAAGTC
>JAYUHI010000312.1:0-9753 GCA_043767095.1 Bacteroidota bacterium | reverse complement strand
TAAAACAAATGTGTCCGCTTCCAAAATTCTCTTTTCTTTCCGATTCTAATGTCAATTCCCATTGGAATGTATGTTGAAGCACCAAAATTATTTTTGTTCTTATATTTTTCTGTTTTCCAGTTGTCAGAACTGGAATAATCGTAATAGCGTGAAGGAAAAGTGTTACTGTTTGAGGTTTCTGTCCAACCGAAGTTGCTATAATAAATGTCTGTGTTGGTGTTAATGGAAAATCCTGCTGTAATGCCTACACCGGCAAATAAAGACCAACGTGCTTCAGGATTAGTTCTGAAAATTAGTGAGCCGTCAAACCGAAGTTGTTCGGATGAATAATTCAGACCATAACTTTTTGTAGTTACAGAGTCAAGATAAACTGCCTGTCCTGTTTGAGCAGATGTTAATGTGTCATATGGTTTGCGTTCTTCATTGAATAAACCGCCTGTCAAACTTGTCCCGGAAAAATAACTCACGCCAAGTCGTAACTGAGGATTGGCTTTGTAAGTTGTTTTCTGCTTGTCGCTGAATTGAAGCCCCAACATAACTGAAAACATATTGTTGCTTGTCAAACTGAAACCGCCAGATTGAGAAAAATCTGCCAGGTTGGCGTTCAATAAAACTGATTGAGGAGCAAGTGTCTTGAAGTCTGTTAGTGTCCCATTAGAGTTACCCCTTGAAAAAGAACCTGTCTGTATATAAATATCCTGGATGTTAATTTTTTTTACTGTCTTAGCCTGTTCTTGTCCGAATACGGAGTAAGAAACTGTCACCATGATAACGGATGAGAAAATGTTGGTTGTTTTCATTTAAAAGTTTTTATAGTCAGTAAACTCTCCAACGGCAAACGCGTAAAACTATTGTGTAGAAACTGTCAACCGTATCTGGCAATGACCGCCAACTATTGCTATTCACCAAACATAAAAGCAATCTCACGGAAACTTCGGATACTTCCCAAAATCCGGATCGCGCTTTTCTAAAAATGCATTCTTGCCTTCCTTCGCCTCTTCGCTTAAGTAATAGAGCAGCGTAGCGTTGCCCGCCAATTCCTGAATGCCAGCCTGGCCGTCCAGCTCAGCATTGAAGGCGCTCTTGAGCAAACGTATCGCCAACGGACTTTTCTTCATAATTTTTTCTGCCCATTCCACGTATGTGTCTTCTAGCCTTTCCAACGGAACAACTTTGTTCACCAATCCCATGTCGAGGGCTTCATCGGCATTGTATTGATCGCACAGGTACCAAATCTCTCGCGCTTTCTTCTGGCCTACAATGCGCGCGAGATAGGAGGCGCCAAAGCCTCCATCGAAACTCCCTACTTTAGGGCCGGTCTGCCCGAACTTAGCGTTGTCGGCCGCGATAGTCAGATCGCACACCACATGAAGAACATGACCACCGCCAATGGCCCATCCGGCCACAGCCGCAATAACAGGCTTGGGAATGGAGCGGATTTGTTTTTGCAGATCCAACACATTGAGGCGCGGCACAGCATCTTGCCCAACGTAACCACCTTCACCACGCACACTTTGATCGCCACCGCTGCAAAATGCTTTGCCACCCTCACCAGTTAAAATCACCACACCAATCTCTGTGTCTTCCCGGCAGAGGTTCATGGCGTCAATCATTTCCTGAACCGTGAGCGGGGTGAATGCATTGTGCACCTCCGGCCGGTTGATGCTTATTCGGGCAATTCCGTTGTACTTAGTGAACAGAATCTCTTTGTACTTTTTTGCGGGTATCCAGTTTCTATCGGTCATAGCTTTGCTTCATTAAAGTTTTTAAAGTGTTGAATTCGTCAATCGTTTTCTGTTGGCTGCTTTCCAGTTCCAATATTTTTGTCTTTCCATCAAACTCATAGAAATTTTTAATTGAAGTTTTCCATTTGCGAGTGGATGCTGGAAGATGCCTGCCTGCCGGCCAGGCAGGGAGACTGGAAGTTGGAGGCTTGGAGGCCTCCAGCAAACTGTAGCTCACTCCAAATTCATCTGCCATTGATTTCGCATTTAAAGGTTGATGTGTCACAAAATATTCATCCACTTCATGCCTTCCTGCCGGGCCATCAATCATATTGAAAATAATTCCGCCATGATTGTTCAAGATAGCCACTCGCAAGTTAGGAATAGCATAGTTGTGCCAAAAAGCATTGCGGTCGTAAAAGAACGCCATGTCGCCCGTGATGAGAATATTGGGTATTTCGCCAGCTAAGCAATGTCCAACAGCCGTGCTGGTGCAGCCGTCAATGCCGCTGGTGCCGCGATTGGAAAACACACGGATGCCTTTTTGCCTGGCCGAAAGGGTAACCAAATTAGCGTAGCGTACGCTCATGCTGTTGGCCAGGTGCAGGTTGCAGCGAAGTGGTAGTGCTTCCATCAGGTTACGCACAAAATTGAATTCACCACCTGATACTTCACCGCAGAATTTTAATTTCGCCTGGATAGCCCGGTGCTCTTCGGCTTGCCAGAGTTGGTAATAGTTATTTTGCTTTTGGTTGCGGAAAGTTTCTTTGGCTTCCGTGGCCGGGATATTGTCAAAGAAAAATTCTGGAGTGCAACGCAAAACTGTTGTTAGATTTTGAAAAGTATCGGCATAGTCGCCATCGGCTTGTATGTGCCAGTGTTGAATGGCTGGATATTTCCGGAGAAATAACTTTACATTTTTTGAAAGGACTGATTGACCGAAAGTGATCAATAGTTCTGGATGCAGCGTCTCTTTAAGCCCATCCGGACTTTGACCTAAAAACAATTCGGCATGTTGAATAACATTGGGAACAGAGTGCAGATTAGTAAGCAGCTCTCCGATAATCGGTATTTTTATTTTCTTCAACAACGTTTGAATCGATGCAATAATTTTGCTGTTGTAGCTGCATTGGCCGGCAACCACTAAAATTTTCTTGAATGATTTCCATTGACTCTTCAATTTCGAAACCAGTTCACTACTCAATTGCTGTGAAGACATCAAGACGTTGATAATTCGGCTTGAGTTGTAAACAATGGATTCATGTGGCAGCGGATAGAACGGTTCCCGAAAAGGCGCATTGATATGCACAGGCCCTTGCTGGCCAGTCGTTGATAAATTGATTGCCTCATTGATAGTGCGGTTGACAAACCAATCGTTGGCTTTGTTTTCATCCACCGGCAATTCAAAATATTTTTTCACGTGAGGCCCGTAAAGATTTTTTTGACGGATGGTTTGGCCATCCAATTGATCAATCATTTCAGGCGGGCGGTCAGCCGTAAAAACTAAAAGCGGAATGTGTTGAAAGAAAGCTTCCGCAACGGCCGGAGCAAAGTTGTAACCTGCAGAGCCCGAGGTACAAACCAACGCAACCGGAAGATTGGTGCTTTGTGAAATTCCTAAAGCCATAAAGGCTGCACTTCTTTCATCGGGAATGACAAAGCATTTTATGTTGGGATGATTAACAAAAGCTAATGTTAGTGGAGCGCTCCGCGAGCCCGGGCAAATCACAGCATGGATTACTCCTTTCTTTGAGCAAGTTTCAACGAGGTCGTATATGAATTGATAAGGCAAGTGATGTGCTGATGTTTTAATGTGTTGATGTGCTGATGTTCTGATATGAACCTAATGCCTAATGCCCAATGCCTAATGCCTCCCGAAGTCTCGGGATGCCTATCAAATCCCCAAAGCCTTCTTAATCGTTTCAAACTTAATCTCCACTTCATAGAGTTCTTGCTCGGGCACGGAGTCTATTGTTACTCCTGCTCCCGCATACAAATACAAATGGTTGCCACACCACTTCAGGCAACGCAGATTTACAAAGACATGGTTTTCGTTGTCGATGTTGATGGGGCCCAGAAATCCGGAATAATATTCACGATCATACTCTTCATTTTCCTGGAGGAACTTAAAACTGGACTCCAACGGCATGCCGCACACGGCTGATGTGGGGTGGAGGAGTTTCAGCATGACCGAACCCAACTGCGGGTAATTCACTTCTTTCATGTTGACTTCGAAGTCGGATTTCAGGTGAACTAAATTACCGGCCTGCACAGTCTTTGGCCCATGCTCGTCAAATTCCCGGACTCTGATTTTTTTAAAACAACTGATGATGTAGCGTTCCACCAATGCCTGCTCTTCAATTTCTTTTTGAGTCCAGTTTATGTTGCGCATCGGCACATTGTCCCGGTAAACCTGGGTTCCGGCCAGTGCAACGGTGCGAAAAATTCCATGCTTGTCTGTGCTCACTAAGAGTTCCGGGGAGGCACCCATCCAGGTTCCGAAGTTTGGGCCTGAAACCAACGAGATCATGGCGGCAGGATACTTTTTCGAAAGCTCATCGAAAGCATGAAGTAAATCGAACCCCTCATTTAAATCAAACTTCCTTTGAGCTGAGGGTACCACTTTTTCAAAGGCACCCGATTCAATAGCGTTAATGGAGAGCTTCACCAGGTCAATGAACGATGCTTCGGAATTTTTATTGACTGAGGCGCTCTTGTAGAATCTCAAGTTCTGGGTTGGTTCAGCCTGGTTTGATTGTTCCAGAAATTGTCCGTGTGTTACTTCTATTACTTCTTCAGCCGAAATTTCAAACAAGTGATCCGCTTCGAGAAAATGCTTTGGTTTCGATCGGTCGAACGGGGCGAAGACAAAGCCTGGCTTACTTTCCTCCATGGTTAATTCATCGACAAGTTCTGATTTAGACGAAAGCAGTAGATTAAGTTTGGTGTGATGGGGAAGTCTCCACATCGCAATAGAGAATCCCTGATCAAGTGCATGCGCAATCAATCGTCTTTCAATTTCTTTCACGTTCTCTTTAGGAGTGATTGTACCGATGGTTCTCATTTCGACAAGATGGCCATAGTAATCCGGCTGATGCAGACCAGTTCGTTTTTTTCATTCACAATTTTGATTTCCCACACCTGGGTGCTGCGGCCCGTGTGCACCGGCCTGGCCGTGCCGTAAACAAAACCATCGCGCACACCTTTCAAATGGTTCGCGTTTATTTCGAGTCCTACACAATATTGCTTTGTGTTGTCGATGGTAAAGTGGGCCGCCATGCTTCCCAGCGTTTCAGCCAGGGCAAGAGAGGCGCCTCCGTGCAATAAGCCATAAGGCTGATGCGTGCGGTGATCCACCGGCATTCTGGCTGTTAACCAGTTTGTTCCTATCTCAATAAACTCAATACCAAGAACGCGTGCCAGCGTGTTGGACGACATGTTGTTCAACGTTTCGAGGGAGACTAATTTGGAGAAATCGGGTGCCAATCTGAATTGGTTGGGGTGAAAGCGATTTAATTATCTTTGCCGCCAAATTAAGTTAAACTTGACACCGAAAAAAATTATTTTGCTGCGTCACGGACAGACGGATTATAACCTTCGCGGCATTGTGCAGGGCAGTGGTGTAGATTCATCGTTGAACGAAACGGGCAGGAAGCAGTCGGTGGATTTTTACTCGGCTTATCGACATCACGGATTTGATCAAGTGTACACTTCGGCATTAAAACGCACCCATGAAACCGTGCAAACTTTTATTGATGATGGATTGCCCTGGCAAGTACTGAAAGACCTGAATGAAATAAGTTGGGGTAAACACGAGGGTGAACCCATTACACCCGAAGAAGACAGGTATTACCAATGGATGTTGAAGCAATGGCAACGGGGAGACACAGATCACAAGATTGATGGCGGTGAAAGCCCCGATGAAGTGGCTTTGCGTTTGAAGAGTGCGATTAATATTATTCAATCCTCTTCGCATCAAAATATTTTAGTTTGCATGCATGGTCGTGCTATGCGGGTTCTGTTATGTCTCCTATTGAATTACCCAATACGATGCATGGACTTATTTGAGCATCAGAACGCCTGTGTTTACGAGTTACAATTCACAGGCACCATGTTTCATATTCTGAAACACAATGAGGTGAGCCATTTGAAGAGTTTGGCCTCACTTGGTTTTCATTTGAGCAAGTCCCTCTCCGTTTCGGAGAGGGATTTAGCCTGCCTGCCGGACAGGCAGGGGTGAGGCTATTCCCATCCAAGCAGGCGATTCAATCCAAAAAATTTCTCCAGAATTATTAATACAGACATTACACCGAGGATAATCGGGCAAATGTATCCAATGGTAATGTTGAGGTAGCGTTGCAGTGAAGTGCCCATAAAACTTTCGTTGCCCGAGGTGAGTTCTGCATTCATTTCTAAAATGCTCCATCGCTTGCTAATGAAGATGCACATGAGGCATCCGCCCACTGTTAGGCTGATGTCGCACATGTCTGAAACAAAAGTGAGGAAGTCGCGATCCTTGTAAAAGGAAAGTTTGTTGAAAGCTGGCACCATGCCCTGGCTTATCATGCTGGGCAGGCCAAATACAAAAATCAATAAGGCTATTCCCCAAACCACTTTCTTTCTCGACATCTTTTTTCGGTCAACTAAATAGGCTGCCGGTACTTCCAGAAGCGAGATAGTAGAAGTCAGGGCTGCGAAACAAACCAATAGAAAAAATGAACCTCCAATTATTCTTCCAAGCACCGGGCCCATCTCATGAAAAATTTGTGGCATCACCACAAAAATCAGCGGAGGGCCCGATGTTCCTATTTCTTTAGGATCAACATTGAGCTTGAAGGCCAGGAAATGAACGAGCGGAAAAACCATCAACCCGGCCAGGAAGGCCACTGAAGTATCGGCAATGGAAATAACGGCAGCCGAGGACGGAATATTTTCTTTCTTCCCCAAATACGAACCGTATGTAATCAAGGCCCCCATTCCCAACGACAATGAAAAAAAAGCTTGTTTCAAACCATCAATCATCGTTTGAATTTTGAACTCACTGAAATCAGGAATCAGGTAATACTTTACTCCCGACATGGCATTTGGCAAAGTAAGGCTGTAGATTATGATGCCGATCAGAATTATATATAAGGCTGGCATCATGATTTTGTTGGCCATTTCAATTCCTTTCTGAACGCCCTGGGCTACTATGTAGGCAGTCATGACCATGAAAATCAGTGAGAATAAAAAGTTGGAGTTGGCAATTCCGCTTATGCTGGAGAGATCCAGGATGTCGTTCACATAGGCGCCAAAGAAGCCTCCGAAATCCTGGTGATCCAGTAAATTCCCGAATGATATGTGAAGGAAATATCCGAAGGCCCAGCCGGCCACCACATTGTAGAAGGAGAGAATAAGTATCCCCGCCATTATTCCAAAAATTCCTAAATATCCCCACTTGCCGCCACCCAGTTTGTGGTAAGAAGTGTAGGCATCAGATTGAACCCTGCGGCCGATAGCAATCTCCCCAACCATTACCGGGTAGCACAAAAGGAACACGCACAACAAATAAAAGAGGAGAAAAATGGCGCCACCATTTTGACCTGCCAAATAGGGGAATCGCCAAATATTACCTAACCCCACAGCCGAACCGGCAGCAGCTAATATGAATCCTAAACGTCCGGAAAAATTTCCTCTGTTAGACATGGGTTATAATTTTTGGAAAAGTAGGCATTGAACCCAAGAATCAAAAACCGCCTGCATGTTTCCTTATGATTTTGGAAAGATAAATGAATAAAATAATTGGAGACAAGGAGACGACTGACGAATTAGTAACAGTAAAAATTCACCACCGCACAGCAGCCGGGAGAGCTTTGCACTCACCGCTCAATTGACAAATCCCAACTGCATGAGACTGCGGAAATACTGGAATGCGTTTAAATTAACTAAATTTAGTTTCTGCTAAAGGAAGGAAACTGATTTCCCAATGAATGAAGATCAAAAAGAACAACAAGAAAGTGAAACCCCGGAATGGTTAAAAAAACTGGAGCAAGAAAGCTGGCAGGCAGAAATCCTTATATCAGGTGGGGCATTTATTGGGATTCTAGGGTTGTTAAACTCAATGGAGTCTTTAAATTATGCCTTACTGTATGCAACAAAACTGAATACTACTTTTGCCAATTTACTTACAGCAAGTATTGGATTAACGGTGCTTTTCTTAGCAGAAGGATTTCTATTGCATTTGATACTTAGGGGGTATTGGATTGGACTGATTGGTATGAATTATGTTTTTCCTAAAGGCATCAATCAGGAAAAATTAGCCTTTCGCGGGAGGTTCAGCGAATTTATCAAGGGCAACAGCAATTCACCCTATTTGATCAAACTAGACAAGCTCTGTAGCCTCGTTTTTGCATTTACATTCTTTGTGATTTTCTCGTTCACAGGGTTCTTTATTTTTATTAGCCTCTTTGGATTGTTTGCTTTTGCAATGTCTTCTTTAGTTGAACTCCCCAAGTTTATTTCAATTCTCGTAGTAGTGCTTCTATTGATATTCGTGTTATCTGGCATCGTTGTTTTGATTGATTTTTTCACGTTTGGCCGCCTTAAGCGAATCAAATGGTTTTCGAAAGTTTATTATCCAATTCATTATCTAATGTCGCGGGTCACGTTGTCATTTCTCTACAGAAGGCTCTACTATACGATAGTATCCAACATTAAACCATGGCATATCATAGTAGGTTTATGTATTCAAATTTTCAGTTCGGCTTTATTAGAGGCTGGGGTATCAAGATTATCCAAAGACATTTCTCCGGCAAATTCATCGGATGAATGGGCTTTCCTATAACTAAAAGAAAATGTCATTACTGGAAAATCACTACAATTTTCAATTATGCATATTCCAAGGTTGGAGGATGCTCTTTTTGAAGAATGGCAAAAAGCAACAAGAGATACTACAATCAAATCATTTGATGGTATTAAGGCAACGGAAAAGCTTAGGCTTGTTGGAAGCGTTTATGAAATTTATATTGATAGCACTCTAATAAGTAACTTGCAATGGATGGTTCAGAAACAGAACGAAAAGAGCATTTTTGGTTTTGAGACGTCAAAATTAGTTTCCCTTATTGACGTGAGTGATTTTGCCAGAGGAAGTCACCAACTGATTGTGCGGATACGTTTAAAACCTAAAGAATACGTTGTTGACCGCTCTGATCCGGAATTAAACTACTACGCAAAAGCATATTTTTTCATTGACAGATAAATAGCGCTAGCTTATATGAAAAGCAAGAAAACAAACTTTCAGCTTATTATTCGAAACTGTATTTTAGTTTCATTCGCGTTATTGTTTTGTAATGCGAATGTGTATTGTCAAACAGAGTCAAAATCTGAAATGCTGTGCAAAACATGGCAGGTTCAGGAAGTAAAAGGAAAAGCTTTTGGAGAGGAGGGTGTGATTTACCTGAAAGGAGGCAAGGCTAATGAAAAAGATTTCTCAAAGATGCGATATATTTTCAGACCAAATGGGGACTACGAAGGTATTAGTGACGAAGGGATTAAGTCAACATCTACGTTGAGATGGAAATTTTTTGACAATGAAAATATTATTGAGATATCCAATGTTACAAAAGGGAAGTCGATAAGATATAACGTGATAAGCATTAAGGATAACCTCCTTCAACTATCTGTAAGAAAACTGGGAGCCACCGTATATTTTATTATGATTCCTGAATAAACACATAGAAGGCCCCATTAATCGTGACAGATTTTGGAATAAAAAGGAATGATTTTACGTTATGAATTTAGATGCATGAATGTTGACCGCACTGAAAAATTTTAGTTAACATTGAATGACGATTATTGAGTCAATATGAGTGAGCAATCTATAAAACTAACCACCCAGGAGAAGGCGCTACGCATCAATCTGAGCAAAGCCATTTATGGTTCGTTTGCCGAGATCGGGGCAGGGCAGGAGGTGGCCGCTAATTTCTTTAAAGTAGGTGGCGCTTCAGGAACCGTTGCTAAAACCATCTCCGCATACGACATGAAATTCAGC
>JAYUHI010000311.1:0-4120 GCA_043767095.1 Bacteroidota bacterium | reverse complement strand
ACTCCGGGTGCTGTGATTACCAAACAATTTTGCTGAACTTTGTTACCTGTATTTTCCGCGAGCCTTCAAAAGTTTTAGCCTGCGGATTTAAGGTAGTTTAAAAAATTAAAAAGGTGCTGCTAAGGTATTGGTAGTGAGTTGTTTTTCAAAAGAGAACATGGGATTATTTACGAGTGGCACCTGCCTATTCCGCAACATCGTAAAACTCATTACTTTGGAGGAAATTAGCCCACTTTATTTTGACCGATAAAGATTTATTACAAAAACTGCGGAACCCGGAAACCCATAACTATGGGTTCAATCTGCTGGTGAGGGCATATCAACAACGTGTGTATGGCATTGTTCGGAAGATGGTGATTGACCACGATGATGCGCACGATGTAACACAGGACGTATTCATTAAAATCCATAAAAGCATTAATTCCTTTCGCGAAGACAGCCAATTATTCACCTGGATTTACCGCATAGCCACCAACGAGTGCCTCACCTTTTTAAGCAAGAAAAGGAGACGGTTCTTCATTCCCATTGAAAATGTTGGCAAAGAACTATCATCGTTAATCGATACCAGCCCATCAATCACCGGGGATGAAATCCAAAAGAAACTTCAGAAAGCAGTTTTGACCTTGCCCGACAAACAGCGGCTGGTGTTCAACATGAAATACTTTGAGTACCTCTCGTATGAGGAAATGGAAGCCGTTACCGGAACCAGCGTGGGGGCGTTGAAGGCAAGCTATCACCACGCGGTGAAAAAAATTGAGGATTATTTGAAGCAGGATTAAACTTTTAACCTTAAAACAGGTCATTACCATGCACATGAAAAAACTCGAAGACATCCCGAAAACAGACATTTTCAAAGTCCCGGAAGGCTACTTTGATTCCTTGCCCTCCATTGTTCAGGCAAGGGTGGCAAAAAAGGAATCCGGTTGGATGCCGGCACTTCAATTGAGTCTTAAATATGCCCTGCCGGTTTTAGTAATTGCCGTTGGGGCATTCTGGTTTTTGAATAATGAAAGTGCAACAACAAACACAGAGCAACTATTAGCTTCCATTAGTTCGGATGATTTGATAGAATATATTCAGGATGCTGAAATGAACACCGAAGACTTATTGGAAAGTATAGACTATACTCAAATGAATGCCGACAGCCTGAACTTGTATGAGGCCGATGTGCCAATTAGTGATGATGACCTGAGCGATGTATTAACCGAATTTGAAACTGAACTTTAAACATTATGAATGCCATTAAAAATATCTTTTATGTGCTTGTCCTTTTGGCGATCTCTCTCCCATCCTTCGCTCAGGAAGAACAGACCGAGCAACCCACAGCAGAGCGCGACCCCAAAGCCAGGGAAAAAATTGAAGCCGCCCGCATTGGCATGATCACCAATAAACTTGGGCTTACACCCGAACAAGCGGAAAAATTTTGGCCCATCTACCGCGAGTTTGCATCCAAACGGCAAGACATTCGCAAGGAGTTCAAAGTGGAGCAGGAAAAAATTAAACCGGAAAACGCCAATCCGGAAGAACAAAAAAAATTGGTCGATCTTGGACTGAACCTCAAGCAGAAGGAACTCGACCTGGAGAAAACCTATTCCAGCAGGCTTTTGAAAGTTATCTCAGCCCAACAAATGCTAAACCTGCGAACGGCAGAGCGCGACTTCCAGCGAATGATCATCCACCAACTCCAGCAGCGAAGAAATATTCAGCAGCGCAAGGAAAACTTCAGGGACAAAAACCAGAACCTGAGGCAAAAGAGGAACTGATTATTTTTGGTTCCATTGAAACATCTGGCATTTCTCTTCTTTTTTCTGCCCTGGGTTTGCTGCGCCCAGCCAAGTCCGGCATTGCCTGGTTTAGATACTTTGTTCAGTTCGGCAGACTCCTTGTCAATATTTGAACTCATCGATAGTTTAATAAACCTGGAACCGGAGAAAGCAAAATCGCAGATGGCCATACGAGCCGGATATAACAGCAACATTGTGGCAACGGGCCGCCCATTTGAACTTGGGCAATTTGGAATTTCAGCAGGTGCAGCCTTCTATCATAAGTCAGGGCTTTTTGTTGATGCCTCGGGCTATTGGAGTAATGAATACGACCCTGCTTATTTTTTAACGGTGGCTTCCGTTGGTTATATGAAAACAGGTTTCAAGGGATGGTCATGGTTGGTTGAGTACAGCCGCTATTTTTATAATTTATCCGATCAATATGCCTCCGTTTCTTATACTAATAATTTTACTTCGACCACTTTATTTGAACACAAGCTACTCAATCTCAGGTTTGATTATTCATTGTACACAGGAGAGAAAACAGGCCATCGCTTTACCCCAACGGTATCGCTAAATTTTGAAAAAAGGAACTGGCGTGGCATCAGGAAGATTTCTTTATACCCGTCTGTTTCTACCATGTTTGGTATTGAACAGGTGCGCTATTTCCGGCCTTTATTCCGCAACCGGCTTGAGAGAATATTTCGCGACAATAATAATCTTCCCCTTTACACAGAAGAATTCACCAACGAGTTTGGCATCATGAATTATGCTTTCAATGCACCGCTGAGCGTATTTTACAAGAATTGGGGTTTCTTAATGAGTTATACCTACAATATTCCGCGAAGGCTAACCTATGAAGAAACTAATCTTACCAACAGCGGTTATCTTTCTTTTAGTGTAGTGCGCTATTTTGATGTTGGTACCAACTGAAAATGTTCATGATGAAGTGTGGTTGCCATTATATTTTTTATTAATCTTGAGTCATGGAGACAAAACCCGACATTCAAAAAACCATTTACGACAACGCAAAGACTCACTTCATGGGCAACTTCCCCGATTCTTTGCCAATCGAACAGGCCTACGTTCACATTGGTATGTACCTGGGATGGATTATAGAATCTGAATTGTATTCAGAGTTCTTTGAGGAAGAGGCAGCTATCCAGATTTTCCGTTTCAAGCGAAAGGAAATCTCTTGCACCATTCTAAGTGAAATTTGGGATGGCTATCTGGGCTTTGAACTTTTCAACCGCGAAGGCAATATGTTTACCTACTATTATTATGGTGGGGGCCTTTACCGGACTGATTATGATGAACTACTGGTGAAAGGCCTGCCTTCCATTTACCATGTAACGGATTCATGGGAAAATTATGAAAAGATTAAATCCCGCGCCTCCATGCGCCATCAGGATTGGAAGCGGTTGGTAGGCACGTAAACTACAACTGTTTACCGTCCCGTTGAATTACAAACACTTTATTGCCGCTGTCAGTCACTACTTTGATTGAGAGTTCCCCGTCAAACTTGCCGTAGGTGGCTTCGGTGGGTAATCCTTCAAGGGAATAATAATTAGACCAGACCAAGCCGTCCAGGGCGGTAACTTTATAAACAAGAGCCGGCACTTTGCCATCGCGTTTCTCTTCAGAATACATAACAACATAGAAGGCTTGCTGGGCTCCATCAGCGGCCGAAATTCCTTTGATCAAAGGAAGGTTCATTTTCTGAAATACCGTACTGTCGAGTTTGTGGTTGGATTTGATGGTTGCTTTGCGCGAGGACGTGATGGCATAGAAATAAGCAAAAGCCACCGTGTCGGTAAATGTTAAGCCGAAGGTATGGCTATCGGGCACAATAGATAAAGGGAAGTACCGCGCAGACGTTACTCCGGTTGAAGCCGGTATGGAATCGGATTGATCGTAAACCCAATTCAACACCTGTTCTATTTTACTCACCTGCTTTTCTTTATTGGCCTTCTCGGCAACAGCAAAATCTCCGGTTGACTTAATCATATTTTTCAACACCGAAGCCGAGCCATAAGAATTCGCAATAAAATTTTTATAGTTACCGGCCTCATAATCAAAATCGCGCTGCATCAATAAGCCGGCTACGCTATCAATCCGCGTTAGCAAAATAATTTGTCTTTTTAATAAACGCTGTTTTAATACAAGGTTGGAAGAGTCGCGCAATTTCCGGGTTTGAGCCAGTTCCGATCCATAATTCAATTCCTGAATCTTCAAACTGTAAACATCAAAGGGCAATGGTTTAGGGTCAAATTTCTGCAAGCCGGTTTTGTTTATTTTCTCCGCAATGGCAGCAGTTTCAGTCCTGACAGAAACAGAGTCTTTCCTTAAGGTTTCGC
>JAYUHI010000310.1:0-9781 GCA_043767095.1 Bacteroidota bacterium | reverse complement strand
ACTCCGGGTGCTGTGATTACCAAACAATTTTGCTGAACTTTGTTACCTGTATTTTCCGCGAGCCTTCAAAAGTTTTAGCCTGCGGATTTAAGGTAGTTACTACTTTATTTTCATTTAGGATTTCGATTACTTCCAGCGCACTAATAGAACCCAGGGTGCCATCGTAGTTGCCGCCATCAGGCACCATGTCAATGTGCGAACCGAAGGCAATGGGTTTTAGTGAGGGATTTTTTCCTTTTCGTTTGCCGGTGATGTTGCCTGCATCATCAATGGTTACTTCAAGTCCGGCTTTTTTCATTAGCCCGATAAACCAACCGCGTCCTTCTATGTCGCCTTTGGTGTAGGCCACCCGATAGCCGTGATTATTTTCGTCTCTGCCAAATTTTGCCAATTCAACAATGCGACTTTCAATACGCTGTCCGTTTATTTTCAGATTGTTATCGTCAGCGAAACTCCTGCCATTCCAGTGCAGGGCACCAAGAGCAGTTATACCTAAGGCCGTCAAAGATGATTTTTTAATAAAGGTTCTGCGCTGCATACGTTGGTCTGTTTAAAGTATTAATTAAATAACGGTCCTGACTGTCTTCCTCACTTTTTGTCAAAAGGTTGCACATTGTTGTTGAGGCTTGTACGGCCTGAGAATAACTTCCTTGACGTCTTTGAATAAAAGGGTTTTAAATCTTACTGATTGAAAGTTTAAACCCTGTAACCTGTGTCAATGCGGTTGCTAATGAAGCAAAGTTAGTAACTGCAATCGCATTATAATTGATGTCTTTTTTTACCCGAGAGTGATTCCGTAATAATTCCACACTCAAGCAAATTAATACAGCCCTGAGGAATAACGGGCTTTCATCCGAAGCGTCTACCTCTAGTGTAACCTCATCACCTGCTTTTAGCTCTAAAAGCCAAGCAACATCGACTAAGTCTTTTATAGTGCTTACCTTCTTAATGTTTACATTATATTTTTCCATGCAGTTGTTGTTTACGCGGTTTTCTCATTCAACTGATTGGGATTGTTAGAAGCAGGAATGGGCGTTACTATTCCATTGATTGTTTGCGCTACGTTTGTCAACTCCTTTTTAAATGATTCAATTTGATTCATTAATGTTAAGTTCTTGCGCCAAACAAAATTTTCGATATTAGTTCTAACCAGTTTAATGAATTCTTTTGAATTGGCCACTGTACCGAACGCAATGAAATTCAAGCCGAATAAAATTATTATTGAAGCTTCATAGAAGTTAAGAAAATCTTCAATTGTTTTGGCACCATAGTAAAGACCGATTAAGTAAATAATTGTAGCGCCACCAAAGACAAGAATAATTCTTACAAATAGATATACCATCTTAAAGTTCCTATCGAGTTTTAGCTTTAGCGCCTGCAACTTTTCTAATTCAGCTTGCAATTCTGCATGCTTTTTCAGAGCCGCTTCTTTTGTATCCTTAAAGTCTTGGAGAATTTTTGACTCATTGGAGATATTGACATTGCCTAGTGTGGCTATGTAGTACCACTCACATGGTTTATCCAAATCATATGCATTGATGAGCTTAAAATTCCAAAATGATAGAAGTTACCAGAATCAATAGTATAATTTTTATTACTATTATATAAAACGGGGCATGGGTTAGAATGAGTTTTCGAAAGTAGCAAAATATTGGAGTTATCTTAATTATTGGGAACGGATGGGGTCGATTATTTTATTTCTAAATATCCAAAATTTTAGGTTTTCATGTATTATTTTTAAGCGTTTCAGATTTGCTATGAACCTCAAAATCAGTTTTCGATACCTGATAACCTTAATTTCATTTTTTTCGGATTTGCGTACTCACAGTCAGGATTGCAACAAACCCATTCTTGTTTTTACCAAGCTAACCCAGGAGCATATTGAGCCCAGAGAATTGAATGATTCCTTGTCTGTCGAAATCTTTAATGACTTCTTCCATAAGCTTGATCCTGCGGGGGTTTATTTTACCCAAATGGACATTAAGGCTTTATCGGGATTCAAATACAAGCTGGATGATGAAATCAACAATGCTTCATGCACATTTTTGAAAGAGGCTACAATTCGTTATCAAATCAAGATCAAAAGGACACAGCATTGGATTGATTCCATTTTGAAAACTCCGCTAGACTTTGCCGTGAAGGAATTTTGGTATCTCCCCAATCCGTTCACCAAGAAATTTGAGGAGGCCGAATGGAAATTGGTTTATAGACTTAATCTCAAATTGAAGTACGATGTCCTCATGACTATGCACAGATTATTTCAGGTGCATGACAAAAAAGATTTGTCATCGGCTAACTTTAAATCTCTTGCACCGATTGCCCAGGAAAAAGTAAAGTTCAGTTATTTGAAAAAAATTGATAAGCTCTTAAATGAGATAGCCTTAAAGCCAACGTTTGTTCAGGTCTATTTTCTAAAGGCAATCGCCAAAACATTCGACCCGCATTCCGACTATATGACCAAAGAAGAGATGACGGCTTTTGAAGAGAGTTTAAGCTCAGAGAGGCAATCGTTTGGTATTGACCTTCAGGAAACATCTTTCGGGGAGATAAAAATTGCAAGGCTGGTGCCGGGCGGGCCTGCTTGGAAATCGGGCCAACTGCATCAAGGTGACCTGCTTGTGCAATTAGCCTGGCCGGGTAAGGAAGCTATTGACTTGGTGGATTTTGATTTGGATGAAGTAGAAGAATTGCTTCACACCGCAGGCGAATCACAGGGAGAGTTAACGGTGATACAATCAACGGGTGAACGGAAAACGGTATCCCTGGCCAAGGAGAAAATTGAGAATACTGAGAATTCAGTTGTCGGTTTTTTGTTGAAGGGAAATCTAAAAATTGGGTATGTTGAATTGCCTGGTTTTTTTATGGATGAAACCCAGAGTGGCATCAACGGTTGCGCTAATGAAGTTGCTAAAGAAATAATCAAACTTAACAAATTGAAAATAGATGGTCTCATACTGGATCTCCGCTACAATGGTGGCGGCTCATTGCAAGAGGCAATTGAACTGGCCGGGATATTTGTTGATGCAGGCCCCATGGCAGTTATTCAATCAAAGGGCAATCCGCCAATAAGCATGCGCGATGTGAGCCGAGGAGTTGCTTTCTTGGGGCCGTTGATTATTTTGGTGAACGGGGCAAGCGCCTCAGCTTCAGAACTGGTATCGGCCGCATTACAAGATTACAATCGTGCTATTATTGTTGGGGGAAAAACTTTCGGAAAGGCCACAGGTCAAATAATTTTGCCGCTTCAAGAGACTTCGGCCAATGATGATTTCTTGAAGGTAACGGAGAGTCGCACGTATCGCCTTAATCAAAAAAGCATTCAGCAAACGGGAGTCATCCCCGATTTCCCATTGCCTGATATTAGTAGTTTATATGTTAATGGGGAATCGGCTTTGCCCCATTCCCTGTCCAGGAAAACCATTGATAAAAAGATTTACTTCACTCCGGGCTCCGTTCCTGTTTTGGATTCGTTGCGGAAAGAGAGCAAAGCCAGAGTTGCCGCTGATGAGAAATTCAATAACCTCACTAATCTGAAAGAACTTCTTCTAAAACCATTTCCTTTGCAAGAGCAGACATTCATCAAAACAATACAGACCTTAACTGGCTACATCGAACAATTACATCCAACGGATGCATCTAATACTTTGTTCGATGTAAGCATAGTTGAAAAACCAACTGAACATGATCCTTATTCCGAAGAAGCCATTAAAGAAATAAAATCGAGTATCTATATTCAGGAGGCGTATCGTATTTTAACAGGTGTAATTAAGCAAAAAAAGTGAAGCATACTTCTTTAAGCGACCTCAGAAAAAATTCCCTTGCTTTTCTGGCATTTATGTTGAGCATCTCAGGCTTTTCTCAGGGCAACAGCGATGCAGGCGTTTACCTCTCCACACTCAATACCGAATATGGAAAGTTGTCGAAAGATATGATGGACTACATAAGTGCAGCGAACCATGGAAGGAGCGCGCGTAAAGTTGAGAAACGCAGAATAGAGTTGGTGCTTCAGTTAAAAGAATCGGAGAGGACTATCCGAAAGATGAAACCATTTAAAGGTGACTCTAAACTTCGGGATTCCATAGCGGCTTATTTTCGAATGAGCAGCCTTGTAATAAATGAAGACTACGGGAAGATTGTTAATCTGGAGGATATTGCCGAACAGTCCTACGATGCCATGGAGGCGTACTTGCTGGCCAAAGAAAAAGCTGGGGATAAAATTGAGCGGGTTCAAGATGCCGCTGAGATTGAATACAAAAGTTTTGCCGCAACCAACAACATCCGGTTAATAGAAGGAGATTCGAAACTAAGCCTTCGTTTAAAGGAGGCCGGAACGGTAAACGCATACCATAAAATTCTTTACCTGATATTCTTCAAGAGTTATAAAGATGAAGCATACCTTCTTGAAGCCATCACAGCTGGTAACGTGAGTGCCATGGAACAAAACCGAAATGCTTTGGCCGCCTCCGCATCGGAAGGCTTGTCTAAGATTGGCCCGATTAGTGGGTTTAAAGGTGACCTTTCGCTAAAAAACGCAACCCAGCAACAGCTCATGTTTTATAAGAATGAAGTGACACAAATACCTGTGCTTATTGATTTTCTCCTTGCAAAAGAAAAATTTGAAAAAATTAAAAAGGCTATAGATGCTAATTCAAATCGAACACAGGAAGATGTCAAAAATTTCAACCTGGCTGTGAACGACTTCAATGCCAAAGTGAACAAGAGCAACCAGGTTAATGCTGAACTTTTCAAAAAAAGAAGTGCCCTGCTGAAATCATGGAACGATGCATCCGAAGCTTTTCTGCACAAACACACCCCTTAGCTGAACTGACAGACTGACGCTTTATTTCTTTTGGAACAATCCTTGAAATCTCCACTTGCAAGGATTTATTAATTTACCCATCATTAAAGACTGACAACTATGGCAGAAGTAGCTGAAAAAGGATCCATTTCCATCCACACCGAGAACATCTTTCCCATCATCAAGAAATTTCTGTACTCCGATCATGAGATTTTTTTGAGGGAATTAGTGAGCAACGCTGTGGATGCCACGCAAAAACTGAAAAAGCTGGCCGGCATGGGCGAGTTTACCGGTGAACTGGGCGACCTTACTATTGAAGTGAGCTTCGATAAAAAGAAAAAGACCATCACCGTGAGCGACAAAGGCCTGGGCATGACGGGCGAGGAAATCAAGAAATACATAAACCAGATTGCCTTTTCTGGGGCCACTGAATTCCTGGAGAAATTCAAAGACAAAGCAGACACCAAAGACATTATCGGAAAGTTTGGACTGGGATTTTATTCGGCCTTCATGGTGTCGGATAAGGTGGAGGTTATTTCCAGGTCATACAAAGTAAATGAAGAAGAATCTTCGCACTGGACGTGCGATGGCTCGACCGAGTTTGAGATGACACCCACAAAAAAAGAACATCGCGGCACTGATGTAATTCTAACCATCAACAGCGATTCGGAAGAATTTTTGGATGAGTGGAAACTGAAAGGCATCCTGGAAAAATATGGAAAGTTCCTTCCGGTGGAAATTAAATTCGGCACCAAGGATGAAAGTGAAGAGGATGGAGTTGATAAAGATGGCAAGCCGAAATACAAGACCGTAAAGAAAGACCGCATCATCAACAATACGTCACCGTTGTGGACTAAAAGTCCCAGCGATTTGAACGATGAAGACTACCAGAAATTTTACAAAGAGCTTTATCCATTTTCAGAAGAGCCCTTGTTCTGGATTCACCTCAATGTAGATTATCCTTTCAATCTCACGGGCGTTCTTTACTTTCCTAAAGTCAAAAACGATTTTGAGGTCAACAAAAATAAAATCCAACTCTACTCGCGCCAGGTGTTCATTACTGATGAAGTGAAAGATGTGGTGCCTGATTTTTTGATGTTGTTACACGGTGTTTTGGATTCACCGGATATTCCGTTGAATGTTTCGCGCAGCTATTTGCAAAGCGATTCGAACGTAAAGAAGATCAGCCAGCACATAACGAAAAAAGTTGCTGACCGACTTCAGGAAATGTTCAAGAAAGACCGGCCTGGGTTTGAAACCAAGTGGAATGACATCAGCATTTTTGTGAAGTACGGCATAATCAGCGATGAGAAGTTTTATGAAAAAGCTAAAGACTTTGTTCTGCTGAAAAACACGGAAGGGAAATTCTTCACCTTGGAGGAGTACAAAGAGAAAGTGGCCCCCATTCAAACCGATAAAGACAAGCAGTTGGTTTACCTCTACGCATCCGATGCCGGCAAACAAGATTCATTCATACAGGTGGCAAAGAATAAAGGCTACGATGTTTTGCTGATGGATGGCGTGCTGGACAGTCACTTCATCAGCAACCTGGAACAGAAATTAGAGAAGACTCACCTTAAGCGCGTGGACAGCGAGACGGTGGATAAACTCATTTCCACAGAAAGCAAATTGGAAAGCGTGCTGAGTAAGGAAGATGAAGAATCAGTGAAAGGCATTTTTGAAAAAGCAATCAACGATAAAAACAAAACTATAGCCATTGAACCACTCTCGCCCGATGATTTGCCTGTTACCATTACCATGAGTGAGTGGATGCGAAGAATGAAAGACATGGCCAAAACCGGTGGTGGAGGTTTCTATGGGGCAATGCCCGATCAATACAACGTTGCCATCAACGGCAACCACACCATCATACAAAAAATAATCAAAGCCGAAACCGAAGATCAAAAAATCAAATTAGCCAAGCAGGCCTATGACCTGGCTTTATTATCGCAGAATTTATTGACAGGCGCTGATCTAACGAGTTTTATTAAGCGGAGTGTGGATTTGGTTTCGTAGTGAAAGTCTGGTCAGGTCAAAAAAAATGACTTGACTTCCGCCCTGGGACACCCAAAATTCAAGTAAGGAAAATTGTCTTTTTTTAAACCATTGCCATTTTTCTTTATTAACCTTAGTAGAACATTAAATCCATAATCCAAATCTACCTTATTACCTTATTCTCTTTCTTAGCCTTTTCAGTTTCCTGGTTGGAGTTGACGAGATCCTTCATACCCAAGGCAAAGATTTTCCTACTATGGATCATTTGATTGTCTATAACGATAAGGTAATAAGGTTAATAATCATTTATGACATGCATTCTACTAAGGTTGACAAAGGAGAATCGCAGAATTTATTGACAGGTGCCAACTTAACCAGTTTTATTAAGCGGAGTGTGGATTTGGTTTCATGAGTTCATTTTTAAGACTACCTTAGGTCAATCATACCAGAGATCCTTCTCCTTGGGATCGTAGCGGGGCTTGCCGGGTTTTTGTTTTAACCCGCGAGGCTGGTTTTCACTTTTCTTAAATAGTTTGGCCCACACTAATCTCACGTTCATCAGCATGGAACGCTCTTCCTTTACATTATCGCGAAAACCATGCGCAAATTTGGCATCGGGGTGGAGACTCCGGTCGGAGTATTTCCTCATCTTAACATTCACCTGCAGGTTGCCAATTTTAGCCTCGGCTCTTCCCGGCTCACGAAGTTTCATGGCTTCTTTGCTGCTGTTGGGGTTTCGCTTGTAGTCCCAGTATTGCTTCATCGTGTGCACATAATGACCAGCATTAACCGAGCGCTTGGTTTGGTTTACGATGGGAAGGTTAAGCCTGATGCCGTCCGGTTGCCGGTCTTTTTTCAATGAAGCATCAGCTGCCTTTGGGTTTTGAACATACCGGCTGATGATGGATCGCTGTCCGCGCTTTGAATAAGACGCCACCCGTTCATCGCGGCTAATATGAGTCGCAGGAAGCATTCCGGTTTTATCTTTCTTAAATAGTTTGCTCAGTAAACCTGCTTCCTTGTTGTCGATTCCATTTTTCTTTCGTTTGTATTCCCCATTGAAGTTCAATCCAATCCGGTTGAACTCACCTCCCGCTACATGTCCTTTAATTTTTCCCTGGTACACTGCCGGCTTGCCTGCCGTTTGCTCAGGTTTGTTGTATTTTGTTTTGCCCTTGAAGACTCCCGCATTAGCCGTTCCGATTCCACCGGTTTTAACAAGGATGGGCTTACTCCGGTTGTTCCAAAGTATGCCGCTAATACTGCCTCCCCCTTTTTCTGGTTGTTTAATTTTAGTATTCCCCTGAAATGTTCCGGCCAACCTTGAGCCGGTTCCTCCTAGCCTAACTTGAATGGGTTGATTTCGATTGTTCCAAAGCTTGCCGCTAATACTACCACCACCTTTCTCTGGCTGCTTGATTTTTACGTTACCCTGAAATGTACCGGCCTGAAAAGCTCCCACACCTCCTTGCCTGACGGCAACAGGTTTATTTTTATTATTCCAAAGGATACCGCTAATACTGCCACCGCCTTTCTCCGGCTTCTTGGTTTTAACGTTGCCCTGAAATGTACCAGCCTGAAAAGCTCCTACACCTCCGCGCCTGACGGCAACAGGTTGATTTTTGTTGTTCCAAAGTTTGCCGCTAATGCTGCCACCCCCCTTCTCTGGTTGCTTGGTTTTAACGTTACCCTGAAATGTACCAGCCTGAAAAGATCCTACACCCCCGGGCCTGACGGCAACAGGTTTATTTTTATTGTTCCAAAGGATGCCGCTCACACTACCGCCACCTTTTTCCGGTCTCCGTGTTTTTGCATTTCCTTGAAAAGTTCCGGCCCGAAAGGCTCCTACTCCTCCGCGCCTCACGGCAACAGGTTGATTTTTATTGTTCCAAAGTCTGCCGCTCACACTGCCACCACCTGTTACAGGTCTTCTTGCTTTTTTAGATCCAGAAAAGTTCAAGCCTATTCTGTTGAACTCATCTCCTCCAACTATACCCTTTGTCCTTCCCTTAAACCGGGCAGCGCTAATAGTTCCGATGCCCGCTTTTTTCACCTCAACAGGCTGATTACGGTTGTTCCAAAGTTTACCGCTCACACTTCCTCCGCCTTTCAACGGGCCGCGGGTTTTAGTACGGCCTTGAAACGTTCCGGCCCGAAGAGTGCCTGCCCCAATTGTTCGCACAGACACAGAGCGGTTATTGTTGTTCCAAAGTCTGCCGCTCACACTGCCTCCACCTGTTTCCGGTCTCCGTGTTTTTGCGTTGCCCTGGAATGTTCCGGCCCGATACGCTCCCACTCCTCCCGGCCTCACAGCAACTGGTTTATTTTGGTTGTTCCATGATTTACCGCTGGCGCTGCCACCTAACCAATTACTTCTTTTTCTGGGCGAGGCCGATTTTGAAAATTTAATAAAAGCGCTTCCGCCAGCTCCAGCAACTTTCCCGGGAATGGGTTGCGCTGAGACCTGAGGTTTCCGCTTTTCAAATTCGGGACCTTTTCTAATTGGCCGTCCGGTTCTTTCACCTTTTGCTGAGAGGCTGAATTTCCGTGGCCAAAAGAAACTCCCAACCTGTTCCTTGTTTGGACGGGCAACTGCCTTTCTGGTTTTCTTTCCCGAAATATCCCCACTCCACGACTTCCCTGTTCGGGTGGCGCTCTGATAACCACCGGTAATTTGAGCCGGGCCTCGCTTTATTTGACGGGGCACTCTCCTGAAAAATGGAAGTGTGTCGCGGCCCACTAATCCTGCCTTGGGCGAATGGTAATTTCTTGTGCGAAGCTTTCTTCCCGCGATGTCGGTGGTGACTGCTTTTTCCTTCTTTGAAAATTTTCCCCAATAAACATTCTTCCTTCCTCGTGTTATAAATTGCGAGGTGATGGTTTTAAACCCGGCTCCCTTAATTCCCAAAGACCTTCCCTGTGCAGCCGCCTTGGAGGCCGACAATCTTCTTGATTCACTTAACGGTTTATTTCTTGGATTGCTGCCAG
>JAYUHI010000309.1:0-9786 GCA_043767095.1 Bacteroidota bacterium | reverse complement strand
TAATTAGAGGAGTTACGCAAAACTTTGTTTTTGATGCAAAATTGATGGATATAACCTGTGATTTTGTAGAAATTTTAAAGATCGTGCGTAAGTCCACTGAATAACAAAATTACCTGCTAAAAGTTTATCCAATTCAGGAATCAAGGGAATATTTGATGAATGGTTCATGTTAAAGCTTCTTAACCGAGCATACTTAGTCCTACATTGTCATATTTGGCTTAGGAAGTATAAGAATCAAGGTCACAAAGAACACAACGAACCACCACGAGCACAAAGAATTCAGTAAAACACTTTAACCATTCAATTTTCTTTGTGCCCATTGTGCCTTCTTCGTGTTCTTTGTGACCTATTAACAAGAACCAATAGAACTTGACAAAATAGGATTAGTATCTACATCCTTTCTGGCACCTCAATACCCAGCAAGGCCATGGATTTCTTCAGGACGGTACCCACCATTTCAGTAAAGGCAATCCTGAATCTTAGTTTATCAGGATTGGGTTCTGTTAGAATAGGAATGGCCTGATAAAACTGGTTGTATTCTTTCGCCAGTTCAAACGTATAGTTAGCGATAACGGAGGGGGAATAATTCCGCGCAGCCTCTTCTACTTTGGCGGGGTAATTATTTAGCAAAACAATTACTTCCCGCTCCGATGGTTCCAATTCTTTTATAGTAGTTGAGGCAATCTGAAATAAGTTCAGGGCTTCTGCTTTTCGAAGAACAGCCTTGATGCGGGCGTGCGTGTATTGAATGAACGGCCCTGTGTGACCTTGCAGTTGAATGGATTCAGCCGGGTCGAAGAGCATGCGTTTTTTTGGATCAACCTTGAGCAGGAAGAATTTAAGTGCGGCCATGCCAACCATTTCGAAAAGTTTATGAGCCTCGGCTTCATTCATCTCATCAATCTTTCCAAGCGCCCGGGTTTGATTCTCTGCTTCGTCAACCATTTCTTTCATCAGGTCATCGGCATCCACCACCGTGCCTTCGCGCGATTTCATTTTGCCGGTGGGCAGGTCAACCATGCCATACGAGAGGTGGTAGCATTTCTCAGCCCAGCCATACCCGAGTTTTTTTAAAATCAGGAACAATACTTTAAAATGATACTCCTGTTCGTTGCCTACCGTGTAAACTTGTCCTTCTATTTTAGGGAAATCGCGGAAGCGAAGAATGGCGGTGCCAATATCTTGCGTCATGTAAACGGAAGTGCCATCGCTGCGAAGAAGAACTTTTTGATCGAGTCCATCGGCAGTTAAATCCACCCAAACAGACCCATCTTCCTTTTGGTAGAACACACCGGCCTCAACACCTCTCAACACTTCTTCCTTACCCAACAAGTATGTATCCGATTCATAATACAACTTCTCAAAATCAACGCCCATTCTTTTGTATGTGGAAGTAAATCCATCATACACCCAGCCGTTCATTGTCCTCCACAGTTCAACCGTATCTTTGTCTTTGGCTTCCCACTTTTGCAGCAAGTCAATAGCCACCTTCATGATGGGAGCCTGTTTCTCAGCCTCCGGCTCGCTAACACCTTTTTCTGCTAATGCTTTTACTTCCTCTTTGAACTGTTTATCAAACGCCACATAATATTTCCCAACCAGGTGGTCTCCTTTTATCCCGGCACTTTGCGGTGTCTCACCATTCCCAACCAACTTCCAGGCGGCCATGCTTTTGCAAATGTGAATGCCGCGGTCGTTTATGATTTGTACTTTGTGCACAGTGTAACCAAGCGCTTTATAAATCTCAGCAACACTATAACCTAAAAAATTATTTCTCAGGTGGCCCAGGTGAAGGGGCTTGTTGGTGTTGGGGGAAGAATACTCCACCATTAATTCTTTTCCATTGTGGGGAGAGATTCCGAAATTATTTTCCGTGAGTACCTGGTTGAAGACTTGAATCCAGGTTTGGTCAGACACAACCAAGTTCAAAAAACCTTTAACTACATTGTACTTTTGGATGATCCCCGCATTAGCTACAAGGTGCTCACCCACTAACCTGGCTGTTTCCTCCGGTGATTTCTTTGAAGCTTTAGCTAAGCCAAAACAAACGAGAGTGTGCGAGCCCTCGAACTCTTTGTTGGTAGGCTGGATTTGAAGCTGATCCCCCGAATAGTTGAATAATTCCTGAACGGACTTGATTATTTCGGATCGGATTTGAAATTCGAGATGCATAAGTTCCCAAGTAAGTGCAAAGATTTTGAATCATCCAGAAAATCAAATGAAAAAGATGACGACATGCGTTTCGATTTCGGTAATAAACTATTTTTGTGAACTATGTTAGAACAAACCATGCGGTGGTTCGGGCCTAATGACCCGGTTAGTCTAAAAGACATACGACAGGCGGGGTGCAAGGGTGTGGTAACCGCACTTCATCATATTCCGGTGGGGGAGGTTTGGACCGTGGAGGAAATTGAAAAACGGAAGAGCGTTGTTGAGCAAGCCGGCTTAACCTGGACGGTGATTGAAAGCCTGCCCGTTCATGAAGAAATAAAAAAACATAGCGGAGACTTCAACAAATGGATTGATAACTACAAAATCAGCTTGCGTAATGTTGCCCTTTGCGGACTAAAAGTAGTCACCTACAATTTCATGCCCATCTTAGATTGGATGCGCACAGATTTGGCCTGGACACTCCCAGATGGTAGCAAAGCTCTCCGGTTTGAGAAGTCGGCTTTTGTTGCATTCGATTTATTTTTATTGAAGCGACCGGGCGCTGAACGTGATTATTCTGTGGATGAAATCCATAATGCGGAGAAACGGTTTAAGTTGATGTCGGAAGATGAAAAGGAGACTTTATACCGAACTGCATTGCAGGGGTTGCCCGGGAGTGAGGAAAGATTTACGGTAGAACAAATTCTTTCAGCATTAAAGACTTATGAAAGCATTGATGCGAGGCAGTTGAAAAAGAATCTGTTTTATTTTCTCCAACAGATCGTTCCGGTGGCTGAACAAGTGGGATTGAAGTTGGCTATTCATCCTGATGACCCTCCATTTCCAATTCTCGGACTGCCCAGAGTGGTAAGCACTGAACATGATGCAATAGAAATCATTCAGGCTGCCCCATCACCTGCTAACGGACTTTGTTTTTGCACAGGCTCGTATGGCGTTCGGCCCGACAATGATTTGCCAGGTATGATCAGTCGGTTGGGCGATCACATTCATTTTTTGCATTTACGAAACACCATACGCGATGCAGAAGGAAATTTCTTCGAAGCCGATCATTTGAATGGTGATACTGACATGGTTGAAGTGATGAAGGAAGTAGTGCTGTTGATGAAGCGAAGAAATGTTTCCATCCCTATGCGGCCCGATCATGGGCATCAAATGCTGGACGACCTGGAGAAAAAAACGTACCCTGGCTATTCTGCCATTGGCCGGCTGAAAGGGTTGGCTGAGTTGCGGGGGTTGGAGTTGGGGGTCAGTAAAATGTTGCACCCTGTAAACTTTTAAGGATATAGGCTTTCATTTTGAACCACAATAGAAACATAGGTACATAGTTAAGCCACATAGAAAGGACAAATAAAACCTATGTGAAGTACCTATGTTTCTATGTGCCTTATGTGGTTCAAAAAAAGTTTTGGCAGAAATTAAATTTATTAATGGTCTAAATCATAAACAATTGAAATTCAGTCTTGATCTCAAAACCGAAAGCCCGAAAGCATGGATTGAAGCCGTCATGGCCGACTTTAATTCTTTTCTTCAGGATCATGCTGATTGCGAACGAAAGGCATCGGCCATGGCCATGAGTTTTGTGGCCAAGTATCCCGACAGGGAAGAAATAATTCCTGAGTTAATTGAAACCGGAATTGAAGAGTTGCAGCACTTTCAACAAGTGTATGAAATACTGAAAGCGAGAGGAGTGATGCTCACCCACGAAATCCAGGAAGATCCATACATAAAAAAATTACTGACACTTTGCCGCACGGGCCGCGATGAACGTTTCATGGACAGACTGCTGTTGGCTTCCATCATTGAATGCCGCGGGGCCGAGCGGTTTCGGTTGGTGTATGAGGCGCTGGAGCCTGGGGATCCAAAAAAGTTTTACCACGAACTCTGGGCATCTGAAGCAAAGCATGGAAATATTTTTGTGAAGATGGCTTTGGTTTATTTTCCGGAGACAGTTGTTTATAAACGCCTTGAAGAACTAAACGAGCATGAGGGGGCCATCATAAACACATTGCCTGTCCGTGCAGCGTTGCATTGAGCCTGTTTGGGTGTACTACAGTTTTGCTGGTTTATTCTGCTCCGTAATCACCTCACCCCCGGCCCCTCTCCAAAAAGGAGAGGGGTGACTCTTTTTTCAACTTTGCGAAGGTTTTCATATGGGAAAGATATAATTCCCATCAAGCGTACAAGTTTCAGGCACTGTTATTTAAGAAAGCTCCCCCTCTCCGGTTCGGAGAGGGGCTGGGGGTGAGGTGCTATGTTAGGCAACGTATTCCTCAACGTATACTTACAAGACTGTCGTAAACCCGCATGTTAGTAACGAATCTTGTTTCCATTGATTTGAGTAATTTGCATAATGCCGAATCTCTACATTATAGCGGGTTGTAACGGAGCAGGAAAGACGACTACTTCCTACACAGTGCTACCCGAGATGCTTAACTGCAAGGAGTTTGTCAATGCCGATGAAATTGCGCGTGGCCTTTCGCCCTTTCAACCCGAAACGGTTTCCTTTCAGGCGGGACGCATCATGTTAAAACGAATCAAAGAATTATTGAGTGGCAAAAATGATTTTGGGTTTGAAACGACTCTGGCTACCAGGAGCTATGTTCACTTAATCAAGCAGGCAAAGAAGTTAGGTTATGAAGTGGTACTTATTTTTTTTTGGCTGGAATCGGTGGACCTTGCCAAAGCGAGGGTAAAAGCCAGGGTTGAAAAAGGAGGGCACAACATTCCAACCGATATTATTGAACGTAGATACAAACGCGGATTGGAAAACCTCTTTGCATTTTATAAAAACCACTCTGATAAGTGGCTTATATATGATAATTCAAAAGAATTCCCGGTTGAGGTTGCAGAAGGCACGTTCACTTTTGTGAAACACATTTACAATGATGATCTTTGGAAAAAAAATATCGGGAAGCAAATGAGTGTTGCAGATTCTGACCAATTAACTCGAAAAATAACCGAAGGCGTAAAACTCGCCATCAAGCGTCTCATTGAGCGCACCCAGAAAGAGGATGGCGAATTGGTTATTTCCAGAAACGGAAAAGTGGTTCGGGTAAAAGCCAGTGATTTAAAAACGGAGTGAATAATAGCCTCCCTCATCCGTAATTTCAATCTAAAGTTTTGCGATCAAATGGAAATGTGATGAAAACCTATGCCTCGCTTCTCAAGCCGCTGGCACTATGTATCTGCCACTTGAATATTGGGCGTCTTTTTTTTTGGCCTTCAAACTATATTGCGCCCTCATAAAAAGGCGAAAATGAAATTACGCGGCTTTATCATATTTTTATTTACTCTTCTTGTTTTTTCGGCTTTTGGCCAAACGGTGGTGAACATGCCTAATGTTAAGGAGCGACCTGAAGTAAAGGCCTCCACCCTTGAAGCAGAAATGAAAATTGATGGCGATGTGCTAAACGATGACACTTGGAAAACAATTGCACCTCTTGATCAACTATGGCAGGGAAAACCGAACTCAGGATTTCCGGCCACAGAGAAAACTGAAATCCGAATCGCCTTAACGGCCAACACTTTTTACCTGGCCGTTGTGTGTTACGATAAAGAACCAGCAAGGCTTGTGGTCTCCGATGCCCGCAGGGATGCCACGCTCGATAACACCGACAGTTTTCTTTTCATACTCGATACTTATCATGACGGACAAAATGGATTTCTTTTCGGCAGCAATCCCATCGGGATAGAATATGATGCGCAGGTGGATAATGAAGGGCAAGGCAATTTCACCGGCAACCGCATGCAAGCCGGAACGGTGGGAGGCTTTAATCTCAACTGGGATGCTTCCTGGGATGTGAAATCTATCACCAGCGATTTTGGCTGGAGCGCAGAGTTTGCCATTCCCCTTCGCACCCTGAGGTTTGCATCAGGCGACAATCAGATGTGGGGGATCAATTTTCAACGCAACATCCGCAAGACGAATGAGATTGATTACTGGGCTGCTTTGCCCATCCAGTTTGACATCAAGCGTCTTTCCCTGGCTGGAACCCTAACCGGTTTGAATTTGAAAAGCCCCGGAAATCTTAAAATAATTCCCTATGCGTTGGGCCAGGTGATTAAGGAGTACGATACCACCGGCACTCAAACAACTTACCGCCCGGCTGTGGGAGTGGATATTAAATACAGTATAACTCCGGCTGTCACGCTCGACTTAACGTACAACACCGACTTTGCTCAGGTTGAAGTTGACCAGCAACAAATCAACCTCGATCGCTTCAATCTTTTTTTTCCGGAGAAGCGGCCCTTCTTCCTGGAGAATGCCGGATTCTTTGCTGTGGGAAGTCCCGGGGAAGTGGATTTGTTTTTCAGCCGGAAGATTGGCCTTGATGCATCGGGCAGGCGGGTGCCTATTATTGGCGGGGGCAGACTATCGGGAAAAATAAAGAACACCAGTTTCGGGTTGCTCAATATGTTTGCGGATGAGGCCGCGCTGACCGATTCAACCAAAATTCAGAAAAACAATTTCACCGTGGCAAGGATTAGCCACCAGTTTAAGCAACGCTCTTATATCGGGGCCATGGTTACCAGCAGAGAGGGGATAGGTGCAGAAGAGAATGACTACAACAGAACATTTACTATTGATGGAAGATGGGGGTTTGGAAAGAAAGCCCAGTTGTTTGGGTTTTATTCTAAGTCTGTCAGCCCAGGCGATTCAGTTGCTAGAGATGCTTTCCGCTTACAAGCCAATTATGAATGGAATGGTTTGCGCTTAAACTATTCTTACCAGCAGGTGAGTGAAGGATTTAATCCGGAAGTTGGTTTTTTGCTGCGGTCTGCTTACCGCAAACCGGAGGTGCTGATCTTTAAACAGGTGCGCATGAATGGCAAGTTTGGGTTGCTTGAGCTGCGGCCTCATGTGTCGTACAGGGGTTATTGGAATTTTGACAATTTTCTGGAAACCAGTTTTCTGCATGTTGACAATCATTGGGTTTGGGTGAGCGGACTTGAAATTCACACCGGCATTAATTTTACTACTGAGGGTGTTGTAAAGCCATTCGAAATTTCAAAAGATGTTTTTGTTCCGGCTGAAACTTTCAATCATAAAGAAGCGCAGATTGTGATCATGACCAATGCCAGCAAGCCGGTGTTCCTGAGTTCCCGCCATATTATAGGTGGATCGTTTGGTGGCAACCGCCTGTTAAACAGTATTACCCTGGGTATGCGCGTTGGCGATAAATTTAATTCGGATGTAAACCTGGCTGTGAACGATGTGCGCTTGCCTTACGGGGATTTTGTCGCCAAAATCTTAGGCGCCCGATTGTCTTATTCATTCCGGCCACGCATTAACCTCCAAAGTTTCATTCAATACAACAGCGCAGCCGAATTATGGTCGGCCAACATCCGGTTTAGTTTACTGGAGCAGGCCAACACCGGATTATTTATTGTTTACAACGAGTTGTATCAGCATGGCAACGTCATCAATCGTGGCCTCACGATTAAATACACGCGTATGTTTGATGTGTTGGGAAAGAAATAACACAACCCTGCCGGGCAGGCATGGGATGACCCCGCGCGAGGTTCCCCTTTAGGGGTTAGGGGTGCGCGATGGGCCGCAAAACTTTCTTACACCCTGCAAAACCGCAGGTCGCCCATTCAATCCACAACATTATAAATCGTTACCGCATTAACTTTATTCTTGAGCGACACTTCACCTACCTTACTGCAACTGAACGATTCTTTTATTTTTTGATAGGCTGCTTCATTAATAATAATCTGGCCTGGTCCTGCTGCCGCTTGCAAGCGTTGCGCTGTATTTACGGCATCGCCAATAACGGTGTAGTCTAACCTGCGCAGCGTGGCCGAACCGATATTGCCTGAAATCATCTCACCGGTGTTAATACCGATCGCCACGTTGGGGGTGTATCCGTTAAGCTCTTTCATTTCGGGTATGCTGTTGATTTTATTTCGCACCGCCAGGCAAGCATCAACTGATCTGTCTAAATGATATTCACCTTTGAAGACAGCCATGATCGCATCGCCAATAAACTTATCAATGTACCCACCCTGGCCGATAATTTCCTTTACGATGATGTCGAAATAGTTATTCAGCAACATCACCACCGTATCGGGTGATTCCTTTTCGCTGATGGACGTAAAACGGCAGATGTCAATAAAGACCACTGTGGCTTCAACCGTTTCGTTGGCCATCAGAGAAGATTCAAACTCCTTGCCTCCCATAAACTTGAGCACCGTTTCATCCACATACATCTTCAGGATATTATTTTCCTTTACCGCCTTCAGCGTTTCGCGAATTTGAATAACGTGTTTTATGGTTTTTTCCATTGTCAGCGCCAGGTCATCAAAATTGATAGGCTTGGTGATGAAGTCGAAAGCACCGCGGTTCATGGCCGTGCGAATATTATCCATATCGCCATAAGCTGAAACAATTATCGCTTTAATCAGCGGGCTTGATTCATTTAACCGGCTGAGGAGCGTTAAGCCATCCATTTCAGGCATGTTGATATCGCTCAATACAATATCCACATCCGGGTGCAGCTGCAGTTTGGCAAGCGCATCCTTCCCATTTACAGCAAAAATAAATTCATATTGCTGTTCGCGGATTTTCTGACGGAATTTCTGCTTGATAAGCATTTCCAGGTCGTGCTCATCATCGGCCACTAAGATTTTTGCCATCAGTGTACCAGTTTTAGTTTTACTTTCAGAGACGTAAAGTCAACCGGTTTGGTCAGAAAATCGTCTGCTCCCAGTTCTTTAGCCACTTTTTTATTTTCGGGGTCGCCATAAGCGGTGATCATCATCACCACGGGGGGCGGCTCACTAAACTTTTCCTTGATTTTTCTCAGCAACTCCAGGCCGCTCATGCCCGGCATGTTAATATCCGACAAGATCAGCACAGCCTCATGGTCTAGTTTGGTAAGGTAGGTAAGCGCTTCTTCACCTGAGAAGGCAAAGACAAACTCGACCAACTTGTCTTTTATTTCTCTTCGGAACCGTTGCTCGAACAGAATCTGCATGTCTTTCTCGTCATCGACTACTAAGATTTTCATAGTTAGAATTTATTGGGGTAATATAATTATAAATGTTGACCCTTCCCCATCCTTTGTCTCTACTTTTATTTCCCCTCCATGTGCTTTCACAATATCATAGCTGAGTGATAAGCCCAATCCCGTTCCCTGCCCGGTTGGTTTGGTAGTAAAGAAGGGCTGAAAGATTTTATCTAATATTTTTTGAGGGATGCCTGGCCCATTATCGCGAACAGAAATCAAAACTTTATCGCCTTTCTTTTTTGTACTCACCCAAACAGTAGGTTCATGTTTGTAGTTAGGGTCTTTAAACCCTCCGCCAGCTGGCGGAGGCAGGGGGGCTGCATAAAACGCATTCGTTATCAAATTCAAAATCACCCTGCCAATATCCTGCGGCACAACGGTGATGTTTCCAATACTCTCATCAAAATCTGTTTTCATGGTAGCGTTAAAAGATTTGTCCTTTGCCCTTAACCCATGATAAGCTAACCGTAAATATTCATCTGCTAGGGCATTGATGTTGGTGGGTTCTCTTACACCACTGCTGGTGCGACTATGTTGCAGCATTCCTTTTACAATATCGCCTGCGCGTTTGCCGTGGTGATTTATTTTTTGTTCGTTCTCC
>JAYUHI010000308.1:0-9790 GCA_043767095.1 Bacteroidota bacterium | reverse complement strand
TTTTGCGTCGTCCCCCAACTTGTTGTGGTGGCACGACTAAAGCGTGGTAGGTTTCAGAAAGTTATTCGCTCTGTTTACCTTTCCGATGATTATTCATGAAATGATAATGGAAACAAAAGACTGGCTCACACAGATTGATGAAACAACAACTTCCTTCAGCCAATAAAAATATCGTGTACACTTTGAAATGTGCCTTTGATATTATCGTTACACACGAGCGAAGGCACCTGGAGCAAGCGAGAGAGGTGAATGAGTTACGCATTAAAACGTTGAAGACGTGAGATTGTATTGGCATCAGGCATCAGGTATCAGGCATCAGGCCCTCGGCTTGGCTTTTTTGCTTTTTGCTTCGGTTACGGGATTTTCACAGATTGAAAATTCAGTCGAGAAAATTTTGAACTCACTTACCACCGGGCCAGTGCCCGAAGATTTACTCGCGGTGAAAACCATTGCGCTTTACGATCCTGCCTTCACCCAAAAGGAACTCCAAGAAATCCAATCGGGGTTTGAACGCACAGGCGTTGATGCGGTGGTTTATTATCCGATGGATCTGCCTTTCTGCAACCGCGATGTTCAACAAGCCCTGGCCGATTACTTAGTGAAGCGCGAAATAAAATACTTTGTCTTCCTGCGCAAACTTTCCTCCCGGCTGGAATTTACGTTTACGGAATTTACAGGAGTCAAGGAGTTGATAAGGTCAGGGCAGTCGGGTTGGAAGATTGATGGCAACAGTATCCAGGAAGTTTTGATGGACATTTACCGCACGGCACTCAACAGCCAGAAACGGTTGAACATGCTGGTGAGCCCGCTACCTGAATTTGATTTGCCTTTGCATTTTATTAAAGGCACAAGGGCCGAATATTTTGGTGTTGATTTGAGGGTGGACAAATTGGCTATCATTAAATCCGGAGATGAAGCGATGGACCAATCAATGGAAGAAATTTTCAAAAACAATTATCCGTTCACTTTTCAATTTTTTGAACCAGGTTCTGATGAGTCTGATATCAGGAAGAAAGGTTTTTTATTTATACTATCCGTCATTCACACACGAGGCTTTGCGGCCATGGAACTGCTGGATTATAACATGGATAAAACAGGAAGCGCCATTGCTTCAGTATCCTATCCGAATGGACAAATGCAATTAACCACCAGGCCAGCCGAAGAGCCAGTCTATAAATTCTATTTCAAACATCTCGAAAATGGCAACGTCTATCTGGGCACCAAGTGGGATGCCGACACCAGTTGGAAGCAAGCGCTGCTTAACCAGATAAAAGGATTGAAGGCAGAGTTGAGGATTAATTAAATCAGTAGGCAGTAGGCAAAGAGGAAGTAGGCAAGCTGACTTACTTTACTTTTGTCTTCTATTTGAAATCAGCACCACCAGAATAATCAAGGCGGCAACAACAAAACCATTGAAGTGAAAGCCCCAGTTATGCCAGCCGAAAATCATTTTAAACGGCCAGGCGATTAAACCCGCAATAGCACCAACCGCACCACCGATCACTCCCATGATGCCTCCCAATATTCCTGCTACAATACCTCCCACGCCCGCCATGATGGCGATCCAGACCGGAAAGGTGATCAATAAGAGCAGAACCAGAACTACCGGGGTTGACGAAGAACTTTTTGAAGCCATAGGTATTTAGATTGATTCGATTCCATCACAAAAATCGTTCATGATTCATAATCGATGAAATTTTGTCTTTTACCAAGGTTGAAATGGCCTGTGTGTTGAAAAGTGAACAGTGTCAATCTTTAGATGAACAGTTGAGACCCGACTCGTTAACTTCTCTTGCGGTAATTCCAAATCGCCAGGGAATTCAGCACCAAGCCTAACCCAAAAACAGAAAGCAAGTGAACCCGAACATCGGATAGCGTGCTTCCTTTCAGCATTACCATGCGAATCACTTCAATGAAATACGCAACGGGATTAATTTTTGTAAACCATTGCGCCCACAGCGGCATACTGTCAACAGACGTGTAAAGGCCGCCCAGCAAAACAAAAATCATCATCAGGAAAAAAGAAATGAGCATGGCCTGCTGCTGCGTGTTGGCCATGGTAGAAACCAATAGTCCAAGCCCAAGGACGGCCAGGAGAAAGACCGCAGCGAAAAAATAAATGGTAACAAAACTGCCAACGGGATAGATTCCATAAAAAAGCCAGGAGATCAGCAACCCGATTGAAAGGATCACTAAACCCAGCACCCAAAATGGAATGAGTTTGCCGAGGATGAAGTGGTACTTGCGGATGGGGGTAACGTTTATTTGTTCAATGGTGCCGCGTTCTTTTTCCTTCACAATGTTGAGGGCAGAAAGAAACGCACCCACCATAGTAACGAGGATTACCAAAATGCCGGGCACCATAAAATATTTGTAATTCATGAGCGGGTTAAACCAGTTGACTGAGGAAACTTTGATGACGGGTTGAGGGTTCATGCGCGGCAGTTGCATCCACTCCAGTCGCACTTGCTGGTTAAAATCTCCGATGATGCTCCGAAGGTAGGCGCCACCCAGGTTGGCTTTTACCCCGTTGATGGCATTGAGCGCTAAAAATAATTTTGATTCATCTTCGCGGATGAGTTGCCTCTCGAATTGGGCGGGAATCTGCAGAACCAAATCCGCTTCATCGTGCTCAACATAATTCAATGCTTTTTTATAGGAGTCCGTGTAATCCACCAGGTTGAAATAGTCAGTGGCCGTAATTTTATTAATCAGTTTTTGCGAATAGGATGAATGATCATAATCCACCACCACGATGTTTACATTCTTCGCTTCATAATCAGCTGCCAGCGGCATGATAAGTAATTGCACGGAAGGCATGATGAATATCATGCGGAGGATGGCCGGGTTTCTGAAGACCTGCCTGAATTCTTTTTCCAGCAATATTTTTAACACCCTCATAACTTTAGTTTCATTCCAGTCGTATTTTAAATTTTTTGATGCTCACCGCCATCAGAAAAACGACCATGCCCGCCAATATTAGCGTCTCCTTCCAAACAGACTCAAAACCCAGCCCTTTGATCATAATATTTTTCACGATGTAGTAAAACCATTTTGACGGCACGAGGTTCGAAAGAACCTGCAAGGCCACCGGAATATTTTCGATGGGGAACATGAACCCGCTGAGCATGATGGTGGGAAGGAACATACCCATGAGCGAAATAAGCATGGCTACCTCCTGCGAGGCGGCTACTGTGGAGATAAGAAGACCAAGCGACAGAACGCAAACTGTAAACAGCAGGCACTCTGAAACCAATAAAACCAGGTTGCCCTGAATGGGAACATCCAGCACAAAAACACTCAGCAATAAAATCGATGCGATGTTCACCGATGACAGGATAAAATAAGGAACCATCTTCGCGATGATAACGCGGATGGGAACAATTGGCGAAACCAAAATCACTTCCATGGTGCCGAGTTCCTTTTCGCGCACAATGGAAATGGACGTCATCATGGTGCAAACCAGCATGAGCACCATCGCCATAACACCCGGCACAAAATTGTAAGAACCTTTCAACTGCGGGTTGTACAGAAACCGCATTTCGGTTTGAATGGTGTATGGAAAATTTTCCTGGCCGGGCAGATCATTCTGGTAGGTGTTGATAATGGCCGTTGCGTAATTGACCAACGTATTCGCCACATTCGGATCGGTGGCATCGGCAATCAATTGAATCTCTCCCTCATTTTCATGAAACAAGTGTTCTTGAAATTGTGAAGGGAATACGACAGCCAACTTTATTTTTCCTTCACGAAAAATCTTTTCCAGGTCTGCTTGTGAGGGTATGAAAGTAACGATGTCGAAATAGCGGCTTGCCTCCAGCCGCTCAATGATGGCCCGAGTAGATTCATCTTTTGAGTTATCTAAAATGCCGATGCGCGTGTTCTTCACTTCGTTGGTGAGGGCGAATCCAAAAATCAGAATCTGCATCAGCGGCATAGCAAACAGGATAAACAACGTGCGGCTGTCACGCAGCACGTGAAGGAATTCTTTCCGAACGAAGAACAGGAACTGTTTCATACCACACACGCCCCCTTACCCCTGCCTTGCCGGCAGGCAGGCCCGAAGGGGGAACCGCCCGCGCGCTTTGCATTTTCTTTAATCAGAATTGTTTTCATCATGCAAAATTTAAGTCTGAAATGCATTGCAAATTGCTCCCGATGCTTCGGGACTGCCCATTGCCTACTTTTAATCATCCCCTCTCTTCGCCTTTCGCGCTAATTTCAAAAACACTTCACCCATATTGTTTGCTGAATATTGGTCTCTCAGTTCCGTTGGCGAACCGAGCGCATCAATGCGGCCATCCACCATAATGCTCACGCGGCTGCAATACTCGGCTTCATCCATATAGTGCGTAGTCACAAACACGGTGGTGCCGGTTTCGGCAGCCTGATAAATCAGCGTCCAGAATTCTCTTCGCGTGATGGGGTCAACACCGCCTGTGGGTTCATCCAGAAAAACGATTTTTGGTTCATGCACCATGGCCACTGAAAACGAAAGTTTCTGCCGCCACCCCAGGGGCAATGCTTTCACCAACGTTCTTCCTTCATTCATCAGGTTCAGGTTGCGCAACATGTAATCGGTTTTCGCATTGATCTGCTCATCGTTCAATCCATAAATGCCTCCATAAAAGCGAATGTTCTCCCGAACGGTCAGATCTTCATACAGCGAGAATTTCTGACTCATGTAACCGATGTTTTTTTTAATCTGCTCCGGATGACTGTGCAAATTGAAACCGGCAACGGTTGCCTGGCCGCTGGTGGGAAACGACAAGGCGCACAACATGCGCATGGCTGTGGTTTTGCCGGCTCCATTCGCACCGAGGAACCCAAAGATTTCTCCATGTTCCACATCAAACGTGATGGCATCAACCGCAGTGAAAGTGCCGAAGCGTTTGGTTAGTTTTTCAACTGATATTGCTTTCATAACTTTCCTCTACTCCTGAAGTTTGGTAGGCACCAGCCCATCATATATCCTTTGACAGCAGGTACTCATTTCAATCTCACCGATCCTGTTGTCAAATTTACCTGCTTCCCCAAAAACTCATTCGACTCGGGTTGACGGAGCGTTTCCACATAATACCACTCCGCTTTAATAGTGGATGGATAAACCGTTAATAACAAATAACCATGATCGCGGTCGTTTAAATATTTAATGTGCGGGTTCATTTTCAACAAAGCCTGCTCCATCATTTTTACTGTATCAACACTCTTTTTTTCATCGTCATTGGCCGATGAAATGCTGGTGGTGCCCAACTCCACGGCAATCGCCCCGTTCGAATTGGATGCTAAATATGGATCTCCTGCAATAGCTTCAATGGCCCACGAGGCGTGCGTATCGCCCGTGACAAATACCAGGTCGCGTATTTTATTTTGAACAATGAAATCGCGGATATTTTTTTTCTCGGCCGGGTAGCCATCCCAGGCATCGAGGTTGCGGGGCATTTTCGGATAGACTTTTTTCAGGAACACATCCGAGAACATGACCTGGTTGCCAATTATTTTCCAGGTTGATTTAGAATTTTTCATATGGTCTTTGAACCACTGCAGTTGATCGCTGCCTAACATGTGGCGGTCAGCGTTGTTGAAATCAGGATCGGTAAGTGAATCAACAGGCGCAGTTCGTCCCTCCAAACGTTCATCGAGCATAATCACATCGGCCAGGTTCCCAAAAGTGAATGAGCGGTAATGTTTGCCGCCTTCGCGGATGGGTAGCCACTCATAATAAACTTGCCGGGCAGCCTCCTTTCTTTTTAGGTAATCGCCTTCTTCGGGTTGATGGTTTTGAGCGCCCGTAGCAAAACTGTTGTTCGCAATTTCATGATCGTCCCAAATAGTGATGAAAGGATGTTGCTGATGCACCGAACGTAAACCCTTATCGAGCCGGTACAGTGAATAACGGGTTCGGTAATCCTGCAACGAAATGATCTCGCCTCCTGGAATATTAATCCGGCCAATGGTGGTGTCGCCATATCGCTTCGTGCCATACTCATATATATAATCGCCCAGATGAATAACAGCATCCAGCACATCGCGCTCAGCAATTTTAGAATAAGGTGTGAAGTAGCCCCACTCCCAGTTGGCACAACTCGCCACCGCAAATTGTAAACTGTCCACCGGATTTATGCTAGCCGTTTTCGTGCGACCCGTGATAGAAAACTTATCCATCGCGCGAAAGCGATAGTAGTAAACAGTTCCAGGTTGAAGGCCTTCAACGTCAACTTTCACGGTATAATCTTTCGATGCCCATGCGCTGGTGGTATCTGATTTTTTCATCGAACCGAATCCTGCATCAGTGGCCATTTCCCATTTAACCAGAATCCGGTTGACCGAAGTTTCAGGAGTGACGCGCGTCCAGATAATAATTCTGTCGGGGAGCGGATCACCGGAAGCTACGCCATGATAGAAAGGTTTGAGGGAAGAGTCATAAAGCGCAGCGACCGCTTCAATCAATGGAAGTTCGATTATTTTTTTATCGCCTGAACAGTAAATCAGTAAAATGGCGGATACTAAAATGAAGAGTAAGGTTAAACGAGGATTCATAGTTGGCGAATTTTAAGCGAAACTAAATAAAACCCAACAGTTGAGAAATTATCCTGAACGGGTTCGACAACTATTAGCGATGGCAAGCCGTACACGCCTGTCAAAGACACCACTACATGACCCAATCGCCATTACTCAAAACAGTTCGCATTGAATTTATCGACATCCTGAGAGGGTTCACCTTACTGGGCATCGGCATTGTTCACATGGTTGAGCAATACTATGCCGGCCCTCATCCGGCCAAGTTTCAAAATTTTCAGAACAAATTTCTGGGTGATGAAATCATGTCAGCGGTCACCGGCATTTTGATATCAGGTAAGTTCTTTATGATTTTTTCTTTCCTGTTTGGCCTGAGCTTTTTTCTTCAGCTTAAAAACTCCGATGGCAGCCTCCTCTTCTCCATGCGCTTCATTTGGCGGCTGGTGATTCTCTTTCTCATAGGGTTTATTCATTCTCTATTTTACCGGGGCGATATCCTGACTATTTATGCCGTGCTGGGATTGCTGCTTGTGGCCGTTCATAAGTTGCCCGATAAATTTGTTTTAACGCTTGGTCTGCTGCTCATACTCAACGTTCCCTCTATAGTAATGCGTGGTATTGAAGCCATTCAATACGATCCCGCAAAGAAGGAAGATTTCTTTGCCTCCATGCAAGGAGATGATAAAGCCAATGAAGCATATTTCAATACCGCGAAGTCCGGTTCTCTGCTGGAGTTAGCGAAGGCCAATTATTATGAGTTATCTAATAAAGTAAAGTTCCAGGTAATGTCGGGCAGGCTATACATCACCGCAGGACTTTTTCTGCTTGGACTTTACGTTGGCCGAAAAAAAATCTTTGAGAACTTCCTGGAAAAAGCCCCGCTCTTCAAAAAAGGATTGAAAGTCAGCTTGTGGACATTACTGGGCTGCATTGTTTTCTCATTGGCATTCTTTGGCATTTTTCAATTGTTGAAAATCGAATTGAGCCAACCGGTGCAATGGCTAATAGGCGGAGCAGTGTTTGATGTATTCAACACAGCCCTGGCTCTATTGTATTGCTGCGGGTTGGCCATGCTTTTCCAAAAAGCAAAATGGCAAAAGAGGTTGAACGGATTTTATTACGTTGGCCGGATGGGCCTTACAACATATTTGCTTCAGTCTGCTTTGGGCGTTACCCTTTTCTTTGGTATTGGCTTTGGATTATTAGGCGAAATTGGGGCGATGCTTTCAGTGGGCATTTCCATAGTCTTTTTTATACTTCAGGTGCAATTCAGTAAATGGTGGTTTACACGCTTCCGGTTTGGGATTTTTGAATGGCTGTGGCGCTCATTCACTCAAATGAAAGTACAACCATTGAAAGCGTGAAAAGCAGTTAAATAGGCAATTTTCGCTGTCGGGAAGTTTAAACTTTTGATAACCTTTGCGGTCTAAAACGAATAAAATCAAAAGCAAAAATATATGAGAAGTTTAATGAAATCGGGAATAGCAGTTCTGTTGGCAGGGTTAGCCCTGGTCTACAGTTCCTGCTCAAAAGACAGTGCCGCGAGGTTGGAAGTGAGGCTTACCGACTCCCCGGGCGACTATGAGGAAGTGAATATTGATATCCAGGAGGTAAACGTAAATTCATCCGATGGTAATTCGGGTTGGATTTCAATGGATATTGAAGGAGGTACTTTCAACATTCTGGAACTAACCAACGGCATTGATACATTGCTTGGCGCGATTGAACTTCCTGCCGGAAAGATTGAACAAATTCGCCTTGTGCTTGGGTCAAACAATTCCGTGAAAGTTGATGGACAAACATTTGATCTCAGCACCCCAAGTGCACAGCAATCGGGCTTGAAGTTGAATCTGCATGCCGAGTTAACGGAAGGCATCACGTACAAAATCCTGCTTGATTTTGATGCAGCCCGTTCGATTGTTGCCAGGGGAAATGGAACCTACTCTCTCAAGCCGGTAATCCGTGCCATTGAAGAAGCCACCAGTGGAGCCATCAAAGGAACAGTTACTCCTGTCGATGCCACGCCAGCCGTCTATGCCATTGCAGGAACGGATACCGTGGCAACCGCTTTCGCGGATGCAATGGGCAAGTTTTTATTGAAGGGAATCCCGGCCGGTACATACACCGTGTCACTGGTTCCCGGATCGGCCTATTCGCCAGTACAAAAAACAGGTGTTGCCGTTACCCTCGGCAATGTTACCGATTTAGGGACGATAGAGTTTTAAAGTAATTTCCAACCGATCAAAAATCAATCGCGTCCGTCAACGGGCGCGATTTTTTTTATCTTCAATGAATTCGTAATTTCATTGCCGTTTTAAAACTCAAAGCCAATGAAAATATTAACTACCATGCTGCTTGCTGCTGCGAGCATTAGTTTGTTTGCTCAGCAAGCCGAAGTCATTTGCCACACATCGCCTACAGAAAAATTTGCGATGTTCGCCTCCAACCGCACGTTTAATAATCAACATCAAATGCCACGTGAGTATGTGCATGAGTCGATGGCGGGTGGTGAAATGATTACAATCAAAACTGCCGATGGTCCTGATGCCAATGCTTATATGATCAAAGCCAAAAAGGCAACCGACAATTGGATTTTCGTTTTTCAGGAGTGGTGGGGATTGAATGATAACATCAAGCGGCACTCCGAAGATTTGTTCAATGACCTGGGCAACGTTAACGTGCTGGCCCTCGATATGTATGACGGCAAATTGGCTACCGACCGGGAGAATGCGGGCAAGTATATGCAAGAGTTTAAGCAGGTGCGAGGCGATGCCATTGTGAAAGGGGCTTTACAATATGCAGGCCCAAAAGCAAAAGTTGGAACAGTCGGTTGGTGTTTTGGCGGAGGTCAGTCTTTGTTGGCTACACTCACTGCGGGAAAGCAGGCGGCTGCATGTGTAATTTATTACGGCATGCCGGTGGAGGACGTTGAAAAATTGAAAACGCTCAACTGCGATGTGCTCGGAATTTTTGCCGCTAAAGAGAAGTGGATTGGCCCCGAGGTAGTGAGCAAATTTGAAGGCAACATGAAAGCAGCCGGCAAGAAACTCACCGTAAAAAGTTACGATGCCGATCATGGCTTTGCCAACCCCAGCAACCCCATGGGCGCATACAATGAAACAGCTGCTGCCGATGCGTATAAAAACACGGTAGAGTTTTTTAAGGAAAAACTTAAGGGCACCTCTAAAAACTAATAATGGAACGCAGATGACGCAGATGATTATGATAAATTATGATTTTATCAGCGATAATCTGCCCAATCAGTGTCATC
>JAYUHI010000307.1:0-1694 GCA_043767095.1 Bacteroidota bacterium | reverse complement strand
TTTACTCCGCTCACTAAACAGAAAGAGGAAGAAGCCGCTAACCCATAATGGACAGAACTTCTCAGCCGCCTTTCCAAAAATCATTAACGTTTACCTTACCAACTCCTGAGAGAATACCCTTAGCGGGATCGCAGGAAATTGTCTACCTGCCGTCCAATCTTGGCGAGGCAGTTAAAATTGAATTCGTTTTTGAAGCTGGCCGGTATTATGAAACGATGCCAGGCTTGGCCCAATTCACCGTTCAAATGTTGGACAAGGGTGTGCCAGGAAAAGATGCCAATCAAATAGCCAGCCTATTAGAATACTACGGAGCTCATATTGAACTAAATGCCGGTTTTGATTTTGCTTCGTTGTCGCTTTATGCCCTCCGGAAAAACATAAAAAAATTGCTGCCGGTATTAATTACCATCCTGTCAAAGCCTGAATTTCCGGAAAGGGAATTGACAACTCTTCGTAAAATATTCAATGAAAATTTAAAGGTGAGTCTGGAGAAAAATGCATTCATCGCGTCTAATGCGATTCGTAAGAATTTATTTGGATCACATCCCTATGGAAGAAGTATACAGTTAGGGGATGCTGATAAAATTGAAGTTGATGACATTAAGTTTTTTTACGATAAACATATTCATGCGTCTAAAATTTTTGTTGTCGGAACCATTGATGATGCCGACCTGGATTTTCTATCTAAGAATATTGAACCATCACCTGATTCAGGAAACTTGGTAAACCAGGAGTTCGATTCTTTACCACCGGCAACTGAAAAATTGGATGGGCCAAACAAAGTTCAAGCCTCATTAAAATTAGGAAGGAGGACTATTTCACGGCTTCATCCTGACATTGCCGGACTTTTGTTAACCAATCATCTTTTGGGGGGATTCTTTGGTTCAAGACTGATGAAGAATATCCGCGAAGAAAAAGGGTTAACCTATGGAATATCCTCTTCAATTCAACATCATTTAAAGGCATCCATCCTGATTATCTCAGCCGATGTTAATTCAGATAACTCAGACATTGCATTGCGGGAAATAGAAAAGGAACTTGAATCAATATCAAGCGTCAATGATTCAGAATTGGAAATCGTTAAGAATCATCTAATAGGCTCAATTCAAAATGACATAACAACAGTTTTTGCTGCAGGCGAAAAAATAAAAAGCAGCATACTTTACAACCTGCCCGAAAACTTTTATCAAAAATTAATATTAGATATAAGTAAGATTGAAACTCCCGACCTTATTCCAATTTGTTCAATGTATCTTAACCCAAAGGAGTTCACAACTGTTGTTGTGTGAAATAAAAAAGCCCTCCCGATTGCTCGGGAAGGCTTTTAAAAAAATCAGGCAACGACTTACTCTCCCAGGTATTACCCTAGTACCATCAGCGCTGGCGGGCTTAACTTCTCTGTTCGGAATGGGAAGAGGTGGTCCCCACCGCAATAGTCACCTTAAAACTTGCCCACCGAAGCCTTTTTAACTGCCGAGGTTTTAAACGAAGGCAGTAGCGAAGGTGGGTCTTAAGAACATTGATGGCTTTTGCCATCATAATATCGAAGACATAACAGAAGAAGAGTAGACAAATACGAACACATAGGTGTATTGTTTATTGAAGCGTTCGGGCAATTAGTACTGCTCAGCTTTGTCATTACTGACTTTACACCTGCAGCCTATCAACGTCATAGTCTCTGACGTCCCTGTATG
>JAYUHI010000306.1:0-4141 GCA_043767095.1 Bacteroidota bacterium | reverse complement strand
TGTTCACCGACAAAACGCTTAAGCAACATTATACGCGCAAGTGGGACCTCACCATGTCGCCATCCATTTGCCAGCATTGCAGTCTGGGCTGCAACATCATAGCGGGTGAACGTTACAATTCCCTGCGTTCAATCACCAGCCGCTATAACGGAGAAGTAAACGGTTACTTCCTTTGCGACCGAGGACGTTTTGGTTATGAGTTTGTAAATGCACCCTCAAGAGTTCGTATTCCCGTTGTCCAGAATGGTGTCAGCGCTGAAGTGACGCTGGACAAATTATTGAAGGAAATTTCGTCATTAAAGAATTCAAACATTATAGGTATCGGTTCGCCACGTGCATCACTGGAATCTAATTTTGCTTTAATGAAGTTGGTAGGAAATGATAATTTCTATCAAGGTGTTTCAGAAAAGGAACATCGACTGGCCAATCTGGCGGTTAGCATTTTGACTAACGGCCCGGCCCGAATTTATTCTCTCAAAGAAGTTGAGAAAGCAGACGCAGTATTTGTCTTAGGTGAAGACCTGACCAACACCGCGCCCATGCTCGCCCTGGCCATTCGCCAATCCGTTCGGCAGCAGCCAATGAAGGATGTCGCAAAAGCCAATATTCCTTCCTGGCATGATTTCGCTGCCCGTGAATTGATTCAAGAAGGGAAGGGCCCACTCTTTATTGCAACTCTTACCTCAACCAAGTTGGATGATGTCGCTATCCAGACTTACCATGCTGCACCTGAAAATATTGCCCGACTTGGTTTTGCAGTTGCTAATTGCATTGACCAGAGTGCGCCTACGGTTACAGATCTTACTGCTGACGAGCAAGCCCTTGCTCAAAAAATTGCCAAGGCACTAATGAATGCAGATAGGCCACTGGTCATTTCAGGAGCATCTTGTGGATCGGAAGCCCAGTTACAAGCGGCTTCAAATATTGCAGCAGCCCTGCACAAAAAGAATTCAAATACTGGTATTGTTCTTACGCTACCAGAATGCAACTCTATGGGCCTTAGTTTATTGGGTGGTGAATCATTAAACAAAGCATTTGAAGCTGCACAAAATGGAAAAGTGGAGACGGTCATTGTCTTGGAGAATGACCTTTATCGTCACGGAGATTCATCTTCTGTGGACCAATTCCTTTCAGCAAGCAAAAAAATGGTAGTGATAGACCACACCACAAATGCGACCACTAAGAAGGCCAGTGTTCTGATACCAACCGGAACGTTTGCGGAAGCGGATGGAACATTAGTCAACAATGAAGGCCGCGCGCAACGCTTCTTCCAGGTGTATGAGCCCGCCAATGGTAGTAGAGAAAGCTGGCGATGGCTTATTCAAATGGGTGAGTGTTTAGAAAGGATAGGATTGATCCATTGGAAAAATCAAGGCGATGTAGTGCAAGCTCTTGTTGATGAAGTTGATCGTCTTAAAGGCGTTGAGAAAATTTCGCCTGATGAAGAGTTTCGGATCAATGGACAGCGCATACCTCGTGAACCCCATCGCTACAGCGGCCGCACGGCCATGAATGCAGACATTAATGTGAGTGAGCCCAAGCCGCCCGATGATCCGGATTCACCCTTGTCGTACACCATGGAAGGACTTCGGGCTACACCTCCTTCCACTATGATACCATTCTTCTGGTCTCCAGGTTGGAATTCTGTTCAATCGATTAATAAATATCAGGAAGAGGTTGGAGGGGCGCTTCGTGGTGGAGACCCGGGAGTCAGGCTATTTAACAATGCAAAATTCAACCTGCCTGCCGGCAAGGCAGGGATTCAAGATTCAGCCTTTTTATATTTTACTAATGTTCCACAAGCATTTAAACCAAAGATTGATGAATTCTATTTTGTACCTATCCATCACATTTTTGGATCGGAAGAATTAAGTTCTCTTTCTCCAGGCGTTGCCGAACGATCACCGAAGGCATACATCACTTTGAATGAACATGAAGCAAAAAGAATAAATAAAGTTGATGGAGAACTGTTGACCGTAACCATCAACAACAAGGCAGTCCAAATTCCATTGAAAATTGATGCTTCAATAGCCAATGGCCTGGCTGGTTTGCCGGTAGGTTTAACCAATACCGAATATTTCAGTTTGCCAGTATGGGGAGAAATAAAATAGTTGGCAGTTGGCAGGCAGCAGTAGGCTGGAAGTTGGAGTAAGTTAGTAGAGGACAAAGTAGATACAGAGCGATTATACTTTTGTGTAACATTACCTTGAAATGAAAATAAAAATAAGACCTAACCACTATCTCATTATGTGTAACAGAATTGCTTGTGAGTTATGACTGCTTACTGCCTACTGCCTACCGCCAACTTTTATAAAATATGAGCACCGCAGAACATTGGTACATCATAGGTGGCGTGCTGGCCGGGCTTCTCATCGTTGCCCCGGGGCTCATCTGGCTTGAGCGCAGGTTGCTCGCGTTGTGGCAAGACCGTTATGGGCCAAATCGTGCAGGCCCTTTTGGCGTGCTGATTGTGCTGGCAGATACCATTAAACTTTTCTTTAAGGAAGATTGGATACCGCCCTTTGCAGATAAAAAAGTATTTGTCATTGCTCCAGCCATTGTCGCTATCACGGTGTTAATGAGTTTTGTTATTGTGCCCTTCGCTCCGGGGATAATTGTTGTTGATTTGAACATCGGAATACTGTTTTTCCTGGCCATGTCATCTATGGGGGCATACAGTATTATCCTGGGTGGCTGGGCATCCAATAATAAATATGCCTTGCTGGGCGCTATGCGGGGCGCGGCCCAGATGATATCCTATGAAGTTTTTATGGGACTGTCGCTGATGGGTGTTGTATTGCTGGCCGGGTCGTTTAGTTTACACGACATTGTTGAAGCGCAAAAAGACATGTGGTACATCGTGCCACAGCTAGTAGGCTTTGTTACATTCTTTATTGCAGGAATTGCGGAAACACATCGCCTGCCATTCGACATCCCGGAAGCGGAGAGTGAATTGATTGCTGGCTTCCACTCCGAATATTCAGGAATGAAGTTTGGATTGTTCTTCGTTGGGGAATATCTGGGCATCACATTGATTTCTGCCTTGACGGTTTGTTTGTTTTTTGGCGGATGGTATGGTCCCGGTTTTCTGCCACCTCTGGTGTGGTTCGTACTGAAAACATTTGCATTCATTGCGCTTTTCATATTGTTGCGGGCTTCCATGCCCCGACCACGATATGATCAGCTAATGGAGTTTGGCTGGAAAATATTGTTACCGTTAACATTAATTAATTTAATAGTGACAGCAGGAATTGTATTGATGAAAAATCAAACAACAAACATTTGACAATGGATAAATTTGGTCAACAATTTAGAAGGCAGAGTAATATGATGGAGTATAACTTAAACTTTAAAAAATGTTCAGTATAATCCGAAGTATGTGGCTCGTGTTTTTACACGCATTCCATAAACGCGAAACCATTCAGTATCCGGAAGAAAAGGTAAAACTGCCAGCCCGTTGGCGTGGACGGATTGTTCTTACGCGCGATCCGGATATGGGTGAGCGCTGCGTGGGTTGTTACCTGTGCGCAGCTGCCTGTCCTGTTGATTGCATCTCACTGCAGGCAACGGAAGACGAACATGGAAGAAGGTATCCTGAATTTTTTCGGATCAATTTTTCCCGTTGCATTTTCTGTGGGTATTGTGAAGAAGCTTGTCCCACGTATGCCATCCAGTTGATACCGGATTTTGAAATGGGTGAATACGATCGACAGAATTTGGTGTATGAAAAAAAAGATTTACTGATTGATGGGCCAGGGAAATATCCGGGATACAATTATTATAAAGTTGCCGGGGTGGCCATTGGCGGGAAAGACAAAGGAGAAGCAGAGAACGAATTGCCACCGGTGGACGTGAAAAGCTTGATGCCTTGAAATGGGACTTAGGGCTTAGGCCATAGGACTTAGGCTGCTCCCCAAGTCCTAATGCCAAAGTCCTATAAAAAAAAATGGAAGTTACATTTTACATATCATCCTTCATCGCCATAGCGGCCACCATTATGGTGATTACACGATATAATATTATCCATGCACTCCTTTATTTAGTGGTTTCTTTCCTGGCTTTGTCGGTGGTGTTTTTTATACTTGGAGCTCCGTTTGCTGCCGCATTAGAGGTGATTGTTTATGCAGGTGCCATTGTAGTG
>JAYUHI010000305.1:0-9831 GCA_043767095.1 Bacteroidota bacterium | reverse complement strand
ATACTGGAGATGATTTCTTCGAAAAAATGATTGGTGATAAAAGCGGTAATGTAGTAGTGCTCTCGGGCAACAATCAGAAAAAGACACAATACATTTTGCAATCCCTTCAAGCGGGCAAGCATGTTCTGGCCGATAAGCCAATGGTGATCAACTCCACCGATTTTGAAATGTTAAGGAAGGCGTTCGAGGTAGCCAAACAAAATAACCTACTGCTGTATGATATTATGACGGAGCGTTTTGAGATAACCACCATGCTACAGCGTGAACTCTCCCGGCTGCCTGAAATATTTGGCACCCTGGAAAAAGGAACCCCTGAAAACCCGGCCATCACCAAAGAAAGTGTCCATCACTTTTATAAATATGTTTCCGGAAGTGTTCTCACCCGGCCCGCCTGGTTCTTTGATGTGGAGCAGCAGGGCGAAGGGATAGTCGATGTGATGACGCATTTAGTTGACCTTGTTCAATGGGAGTGCTTTCCTGATCAGGTTCTGGACTATACGCAAGATGTAAAATTAAACTCAGCCAGGCGATGGACAACGGGAATGATTCTGTCAGAGTTTAGCGCCATCACCAAACTCGATAGTTACCCGGATTACCTTCAACAATATATCACCAAGGATACCTTGAAAGTATTTTGCAATGGTGAAATCAATTATCAACTAAAAGGAGTTCATGCTAAAACTTCAGTAACGTGGAAATACCAGGCACCCGAAGGCACCGGTGACACGCATTACTCCGTGATGCGGGGCACAAAAGCCAACCTGATTATCCGCCAGGGGGCAGAAGAAAATTTTAAACCCGTGTTGTATATCGAACCCATCAATCAGGAAGATTCCTATGCAGCAGGTTTAATCCAACAGTTTCAATCGGTACAATCAAAATTTCCGGGAGTTGAATTGAAAAAAAGTAAGAACGGATGGACAGTATTCATTCCGGATAAATACCACGAGGGCCATGAAGCACACTTTTCGCGTGTTACTCAAAAATTTTTGGAAAGTCTCAATCAAAAAAACCTTCCGGATTGGGAAGTTCCCAACATGATCACCAAATATTATACAACAACGCAAGCGCTGGAATTGGCGAGGAAGGAATAGGGGCCATACTTCCGGTAAAAGACTGCAATTTTGTTTGATTACTTCCCTTTTACTAAAATTCAAAAAGCATAAGTAATTTAAGATTGCCCCCTCTGGTTCATTCCCTAATTTCGCCCCACTATGTATTTGATTTTCGATACCGAAACCACCGGGGTTCCGCACAACAAAACCGCTCCTCTATCCGATTTGGAAAACTGGCCCAGGCTGGTGCAATTAGCCTGGCAACTGCATGATAAATCCGGGAAGCTCTTATCTGTTCAGAATTTCATAATCAAGCCCGATGGGTTCAACATTCCTTTCAAAGCTGAGCAGGTTCACGGAATCTCAACAGCGCGCGCCAGTAAAGAGGGTGTCGATATTTCATTGGTGCTGGATGAGTTTCAAAAAGACATCGCCAAGGCACAGTTGCTCGTTGGCCATAACATTGAATTCGACATTAATATTATTGGCGCAGAGTTTTTAAGGAAATCCATTAACCCTAAAGTATTCCTGGAGACTTCTAAAATTGATACCGGCCTCGCCTCCAAAGAATATTGTCAACTGCCGGGGGGTGTTGGCGGAGGCCTGAAAATGCCCCGCTTGCTCGAACTCCACCAAAAACTTTTTGGAAAGGGTTTTGGCGATGCACACGATGCTTCTTACGATGTGGCCGCCACAGCCCGGTGTTTTTTTGGATTGATAAAAGTGAGGGTTGTCAAACCTTTTGATGAGGCCTCTCCAAATGCTATTGAATACGAAGAGCCTGAGTTGGAAGCCGGTAATTCCGCCAAGCGGGAGAAAACAAAAAAATCAGATTACGGAAATGATGGCGCTCATGTCGGGTTAACAGAATCCCCGTTCTACCACCTTCACGTGCACTCCCAGTTTTCCGTTCTTCAAGCCACGCCCGACATCAGGGAAATAATTCAAAAAGCAAAAGAGCATGGCATGACTGCCGTAGCCCTCACCGATTTTGGTAATATGTATGGCGCATTTGAATTTGTGAGCGAAGCACTCAAGCATGAAATAAAACCGATTGTAGGCTGTGAATTTTTTGTATCGACTACGCGCAAAACAACGGCCTTTAAAAAAGACAACCCCGACAAACGCTTCACGCAAGTGCTGCTGGCCAAAAATAAAACGGGCTACCACAACCTGGCCAAACTTAGTTCGGTTGGTTTTACCGAGGGCTTGTATGGAATCTATCCGCGCATCGATAAAGAGCTCATCGAACAATATAAAGAGGGAGTAATTGCCACGACAGGCGGATTGGCCAGCGAAATCCCACACCTGATTTTACAGGTGGGCGAACGCCAGGCTGAAGAAGTTTTTAAGTGGTATCTCAACCTGTTTGGTGAAGATTTTTATGCCGAACTCAACCGCCATGGCATGCCCGAGGAAGACCGGGTGAATGAAACGCTTCTTCGTTTCTGCGAAAAGTACAGTGTAAAATATTTTGGCGCCAATGAGTGCTATTACCTGCAACAAGAAGAATCGGATGCGCAAGATGTATTGCTTTGTATAAAAGAAGGTGAGTTCAAATCCACACCTATTGGCAGTGGCCGCGGCACACGCTACGGGTTGCCCAATAATGAATTTTATTTTAAAAGTCAGGAGGAGATGCGATCTCGCTTTCGCGATTTGCCTGAGGCCATCGAAACAATTGCTGAAATCGAAAGTAAAGTTGAGGTCTATCGGCTCGATAGAAAAGTATTATTGCCCCGGTTCGAAATCCCGCAAGGGTTTAGTTCAGAAGATGACTACCTGAAACACCTCGCTTACGAGGGAGCAAACAGAAGGTACGTAGAGTTAACACCAGAAATAAAAGAGCGTATTGAGTTTGAACTGGAAACGGTTAAGAAAACCGGATACCCCGGCTACTTTTTGATTGTAGCCGATTTTATATCAAAAGCCCGTGAAATGGGCGTTTCTGTTGGCCCGGGTCGTGGCTCGGCTGCGGGTTCGGTGGTGGCATTTTGTATGGGCATTACCAATGTTGATCCCTTTGCTTACGATTTGCTGTTCGAGCGGTTCCTCAATCCCGACCGTGTTTCTCTGCCTGATATCGATATTGATTTCGATGATGAAGGCCGCACCAAAGTCCTGGATTATGTGATTAATAAATATGGCAAAAACCAGGTGGCGCAAATTATTACGTACGGCACCATGGCCGCCAAATCGTCTATCCGCGATTGTGCCCGTGTGATGGAGCTTTCGCTGACCGATGCCAACCTGCTCGCCAAACTCGTACCCGACCGCCCGGGCACAACTCTGAAAAAAGCTTTTGATGAAGTGCGCGAACTGGCCGACATCAGAAAGGGAACTGATTTGAAAGCGCAGGTTTTGAAACAGGCAGTAATTCTGGAAGGCTCGTTGCGGAACACCGGCACGCATGCCTGTGGCGTAATCATCACGCCCGAAGACATGACGAATTTAATTCCCGTGTCAACGGCCAGAGATTCGAGTATGCTGGTGACGCAGTTCGATAACAATGCGGTGGAGAGCGCAGGCATGTTGAAGATGGATTTTCTGGGATTGACCACCCTCACCATTTTAAAGACCGCCCTCACCAACATTAAAAAAAGAAAAGGCATCGACATCGACATCGATAAAATTCCACTTAACGATCTCAAAACTTTTCAACTGTATCAAAGAGGTGACACAACGGGCACGTTCCAGTTTGAATCGGAGGGCATGCAAAATTATTTGCGCCAGCTCAAGCCCGATAAGATTGAAGACCTCATCGCCATGAACGCGCTTTACCGGCCGGGCCCAATGGAATACATTCCGAACTTCATCGCTCGTAAACTTGGCCGCGAAGCCATCCGGTATGATTTGCCCGAGATGGAAGGTATTTTGAAAAGTACGTACGGCATTACCGTTTACCAGGAACAGGTAATGTTGCTCTCGCAAAAACTCGCGGGCTTTAGCAAAGGCGATGCTGACGTGCTGCGTAAAGCGATGGGCAAAAAGCAGAAGGATGTTCTCGACAAGATGAAGCCTAAATTTATTGAAGGCTGCAAGAAAAATAAATTTGAAGAGCGCATTGCCGATAAGATTTGGAAAGACTGGGAAGCCTTCGCGGAATATGCGTTTAACAAATCGCACTCCACCTGCTACTCCCTCGTGGCGTATCAAACCGCTTACCTGAAAGCCAACTACCCGGCTGAGTACATGTCGGCTGTGTTGACGCATTCACAAAATAATTTAGACAGCGTTACTTTCTTTATTGATGAGTGCCGGAAAATGGGCATTGAAGTATTGGGCCCGCACCTCAACGAGTCCGGTGTGTTCTTCGAAGTGAATGCGGAAGGGAAAATCCGTTTTGGATTGGGCGCTATCAAAGGCGCGGGCGAAGCGGCCGTGGAAGCCATCATTAAAGAACGCGAAGCCCACGGGCCATTCAAAGACATTTTCGACTTTGCCAGAAGAGGCAACCAGCGGACGGTGAACAAAAAAACATTTGAGTGCTTCGCCTTGTCGGGTGCGTTTGATTGCTTCCCGCAATATCACCGCAAACAATACCTCGCTTCGAAAGATGGCGATGTAAACCTGACGGAGAAGGCCACGCGATATGCAGCCAAAGTCCAACAAGAAGAACTGAGTTCGCAAACCAGTTTGTTTGGCGGGGGCACCGGCACCGAAATGCCGTTGCCAAAAGTTGAATCCATTGAGCCCTTCACCGAAATTGAAAAACTGCATTTTGAAAAGGAGGTGGTGGGCGTTTACATCTCCGGCCACCCGTTGGATAATTTCCGGTTTGAGATGGAGTCGTTCTGCAACCTGCCCATGAATGAATTGAGCAACCTGGATGACAAAGAGGGCAAGGAGGTAAAAGTGGCTGGCATCGTCTCCAGCGTTGAGCACAAATTTACAAAGACGGGCAAACCATTCGGGAAGATGATAGTGGAAGATTATTCAGGCAAGTTTGAGTTTGTGATGTGGAGCGAGGACTACCTGAAATACAAATCGTTTTTAATGCCAGGTATTTTCCTTTTTGTGGAAGGCAGCATCCTGCGCAAAACCTGGGGCGACCTGGCGATGGAGTTTAAAATCAAGAGTATGGATTTGTTGAATGACCTTGGTGTTAAGCGTGCCAAAGGCCTCCAGCTAAAACTACCGGTTAAGTCCATTAACAAAGAACTCATCCGCGAGATTGAAAGTATTTGCAATGAGTTTAACGGCAGCACTCCTTTGTTTATCTCATTGAAGGACGCTGAGGAAAACATCACCCTTGAGTTACTCTCGCGCAAAATGCGGGTGAGGCCCGTGAATGAATTAGTGAAGAAAATGAAGAGAATACCGGAGGCGGAAGTGGAGGTGAGGTAGTTGAAGGTTGCCGACTGAGAACTTGTGGCAGGGAATTGTTTTAGAAATAAAATGGTTTGATGTTGGTCGGAAAACGGCTGTAATTCACATTGTCGCGGTGGCAAATAACATTCGACCCCTACGGGGTCGGTTTATTATTGTAATCCGATCTACAAAGATTTAATCCCTATCGGGATTAACCAATAGTACAGGACTCCAGCGGAGTCCTATGTTTGTAGAGGGTGAATCAATAATGCTGACGGGGCTGACTAAAAAGTACTTTGTTTGTCAGGTTGAGCTTGTCGAAACCTCTCCCTGGGTTTAAATTAGCCTTCGACAGGCTCAGGCTGACACCTGGTTATACCTTTTTAGTCAGCCCCGAATGTTTAGGCTCTACAATTTGAAATTTACTTCGGAAAAATCTTATCCATATTCTTATGCTGAAATTCTTCTTTTATAATTCTCTTGCCTCGATCCTGTTCAGCGCGTGTACTCAAGAATATTATTCCATGGATGACTTTTCATCCGTAGAGAAAATTGATACGCATATCCACATCCGTTCCGAGAGCACGGCATTTGCTGATCAGGCTAAAGCCGATAATTTTTTGTTGCTCAATGTGAGTGTTGCTGTACCTGACTATCCCGATGTTGACGAACAAGAAAGACTGTCGTTGATTCAGATCAAACAAAATCCGGATCGCATAAAATACCTCACAGCCTTCACGCTCAACGATTGGGATTCATCCTTCTGGGCGGAACAGACTATTGAACAATTGAAATCATCTTTCAACCTGGGCGCGCTTGGCATTAAGGTGTGGAAAAACATTGGCATGGTTTATAAAGATTCGGCTGGTCAGTTTATTATGATTGATAATCCGAAGTTCGATCCGGTCATTCAATTCATTATCGATCAGGATAAAACCGTGATGGGCCATTTGGGCGAACCAAAAAACTGCTGGATGCCGCTGGAACAAATGACGGTGAATAATGATCGGAATTATTTCAAAGAACATCCGGAGTATCACATGTACCTGCACCCGGAGTATCCGTCATACGAAGACCAGATTAACGCCCGCGACCGGTTTCTGGAACGCCACCCCGACATGCGTTTTGTTGGCGCACATCTGGGAAGTCTAGAATGGGATGTTGATGAACTCGCCAAACGCCTGGATAAATTTCCCAACATGGCCGTGGACATGGCCGCGCGCATTCCCCATCTTCAGCACCAAACCAGGTTGAACAGGGAAAAAGTGCGAACCTTCTTCATGAAATACCAGGATCGGTTGACCTATGGTTCCGACTCAGGAATCTCCGATACAACCAACCTTGCACAACAGAAAAAACACTTGCACGAAACCTGGCTAGCCGACTGGCAGTATTTTGTGACAGACGATTCCATGAAGGTGAAAGATGTGAACGGATCGTTTCAAGGATTAAAACTGCCCCGTGAAGTGGTTGATAAGATTTTCAGGGAGAATGCGGTGCGGTGGTTCAGGATGAAATGAGTCCGGAGTTGCAAACTCCGGACAGCTATTTTTCTTTTATTCTATGAAGAGCATGGGGTTCTTTACAATTACAATTAACCACTATGTCGCAATATCTATCGATAAAAGCCTCACCAGCCATTCCCATCTCTTGAATTTGTTCTATAGTCATACCATTTTGCATGTTCAATTGAATATCCTGTATTGAGATATGGCATTTACAGTTGCGCGGGTTTGCTCTCATGTATAAGTTATGGCTTTGGCCTTTACCGAAATACCAAGTTCCATCATCGTCTAATACTTGAACCTGAAGTTTATCTCCATACAAAGCAATAAACTGGGTACTGAATTTAAAGCCTTTAAAGAAAAGGGATTGCCTCTCGCGAACCTTCAGAAATGTGGTATCATAGGCTCTTTCAACAAATTGTGGAACCGGGGTTGTTATTATGGTGCTGTCGTCTTTATCACCAGTGAGTTCCAATTTCTCCTTCTTAAGCATAAGGCCAGCAAAAAAAGTATAACACCAAACCCACCTAAAATGAGTTGCCTTTTTAAATTATTTATTATTGGAAATTCAATATCAAATGTTTTAAGCCCACCACCAACAATGGCTGCGATTATACAGACAATACCGATATAGGTTATGGTTTCTTTCATGCACCTTATCCTTTAAGTTATTTATTTTAGCCCTTCTCCACAATAGCAATTTCCTGTGCGGTGAGGCCGTAGAACTGGTAAACCAGCCGGTCTATTTCTTTGTCCGTTTTCTCTATCTCGGCTTGGTTGTTTTTAATGGCGGCCTTTTCTGTTTTGAAAAGATCAAGCCACTCGCCTTGTTTTTTGGGCGGAATTTTAGCCCCCGCTTTCTCTAACTCACCAATTAGTTCGATGAACTCCAGCTCATACCATTTTTTTAGCTTGGCTGTAGCTTCAAATTTAAAGTTGGACTGGAGCAGGTCGAGAAATTTTTGGGATTGGTTTGAAATTGATTTGTTGCGCGAGATAATCACCTCCGCTTGAGCAGTGAAGGCTTCCCTCTGCTTGGTAGTAAGCTTTTTTAATGGAATCTGTTCGAAGTATTGGGGTTTGACTTCAATGTAACCGCCACTTCGCATCACGCAAGTTCGCTTTAAGAAAAACCAAATTAGTTTGCTGTTGAGAATAGCCAACAACGTCAAATCGGGAACTGGCAGAAAAACAGCAGGAGCGTTCAAATAAACGCCTCCATCATCGAAACAAAACTTATTTGTGTTTTGAAGGTTGGGAAAAATAATTTTTGGGCTACTGAACAAATTATAATAGGCGCAGCTCCTCAACTCCCACCAGAAATTTCCCTGGTCTGCGCGAGTGGCTGCGCTGGTTTCAAATTTTATAAGGTGCTCAAATATTTCAGGGAAATCCGTTTCCACGGCATTCTGAAATTCCTCCCGCTCTTTTATTTCTTTTTTCGATTTGTAATGAGTTCTTGTCCAACTAGATTTAAACAAAATAAGTTTTTTGGTGGCCGCCCCGGTAATCCACTTTTGAATGTCTTTCCCTTCGTAAACCCATTTTAAATGTTCCTTGTCCGTTACATCATTAAAGTTTTCAGTAATGAAAGCCTCGTTTAATCCGGTTTTAATTCCGTAATAACATTTTCCATAAACATCTGCCAGCGTTTTATTGACTTTGATTTTATCCAGTATTTCTGTTTCTGCTTTTGGCTCAAATCCCCAATTTGTTTCGTTTAAATCTGAGAGGAGGATTTTTTGAAACGGAGCGATATAAAGCGTAGCTTCTGCCGCTTGCCTGTTTTCTAATTTAAGAAAGTTGAATTGCTCAGTTGGTTGTGTCTTTCTCAGGCAGATAATTACTGGATAAGTAGTTGCACCATCAAACACCTGAAGTTGATTGAAATCAATAATGGTTTCTAATGCAGTTTTATTTTGAAGGAAGCTACGAAGAGATTCAGCAGAAGCAGTTTTATTAAATGAGTTAGATATGAAACACAAAGCACCATTTTCTCTTATTAGGCTGAATGCTTTTTCATAGAAATAACCAAACAAATCCAATGACGGATTGAACACTGAAAAATCCTTTTTAAAGAATTTGATTTGATCCTCCCCTAAAAGTTCAGCGCGCACATACGGAGGATTCCCCACCACGACATCAAAGCCACCGGCCTTCATAATTTCAGAAAAAGCTTTGTTCCAGTTAAAGGCGTCATCGCCTGCCACTTTGGAGTCGTCTATCAAACTGTTGCCTTGTTTAATATTGTCGTAGAGTGTGGCCAGGCTGTTTGTTTTGTTGGCGGTTTTCAGCCACAGGCTCAGCTTGGTTATCTCCACGCTTTCGCCATTCAGATCCACCCCGTAAATGTTGTTGAGAATAATGCTTTTCTTGAGGCGCCACTCTTCATCGGCTCCGTAAGTAAAGCCAAGGGGCTCGCTCACATGGCCATTTTGCAATTTTTGTTTGTCGGGCGGAGTGGTGAGCTTTTTCAATTCAGGATTCACCTCTCTGGCCCACTGGTTGTACAGAAAATCGAACACCTGGTTGAGGAAGGCCCCTGAGCCGCATGCGGGGTCGAGAACTTTTATGGCGCTAAGTTTCTTTTCATACTCACGCCAGAAGCGCAGGTTGAGCATAATGGTTACGTTGGCCTGTACCTCGCCATTCTCCAGTTTTATGGTGGCATAATCGTCAAACTCAGGCTCGGGCAGTTCACTCACTTTCATGGCGGCTAGTATTTCTTGCTTGCGGTCGTCCAGCCATCCGCCTACAGCCTGTTGCACAATGTAGCGGGTAATGTAATCGGGTGTATAAAAAATACCTTCCTTCTTTCGTTTGGTGGTGCCGGTGGTTTCGGGTTTCAGTTCGGGCACCTCCAGCGGAGTTGATTGCTGGATGAACTGTTGTATTTCGGGCAGGTCGGCTACGCTCTGTTCAAAAATGTGACCGAGTATGTTCACATCAAGCTGGCTGTG
>JAYUHI010000304.1:0-4147 GCA_043767095.1 Bacteroidota bacterium | reverse complement strand
AAACGCCCGATGAACTTTGGTGACGTTCTAAAGCTGTGTCGATCAGCTTCGATATTAAATCAGTGAATGAAATTCCCTGTTCCTTCCACATCATAGGGAACATGCTGGAGTTGGTGAAGCCTGGGATGGTATTAATTTCGTTGATGTAAATTTTATTTTTATCGGATAAGAATAAATCTACCCGGGCATAATCCAGACACCGTAGTGTTTGAAAAGCCTTGACTGATAGCGATTGGATTTCCGAGGCTACCGCTTCATCCAGTTTAGCCGGCACATCAATGCGCACAGCATCGGGGTCAACGTACTTGGCATCGAAAGTATAGAACTCATATTTCGGATTGATAGAAATTTCACCAGGCAGCGAAGCCATAGGAGGACTGTTGCCCAGAACAGCACATTCAATTTCACGTCCGTTGATGAACTCTTCAAAAAGAATTTCGTCATCGTACCGAAATGCTTCTTCAACAGACTGATTGAAATCTGTTTCGCTTTTTACTTTGGAGATTCCCACCGAAGATCCCAGGCTTGCTGATTTGGTCATGAAAGGAAGGCCGAGATCATCAACAATATTTTGATATTTTATTTTTCCCTTGTCGGCTTTGGAGAACCAACCAAACTTGCCGATGGGCAACCCGGCCTGTTGTAAAAGTTGCTTCGCCACAATTTTATTCATGGAGAGCGCTGAACCCAGCACACCGCTGCCAACACAGGGAATATCCATGGCTTGCAGCAGGCCCTGAATGCTTCCATCCTCACCACCTGTTCCGTGCAGCAGGGGAAACACGACATCCAATTTCATGTGTATGCCAGCGAAAATAACCCTTGGCTCTTTTGGATTCAGATATAGATCCACCGGGGCGCCTTCTTGAATATTTTTATGCACTTCCATGGTTTGGAACCACTGGCCGTGGTTATCAATTCCAAACGGAACAGGCTCAAACCTGTCTTTATCAATGTATTCAAAAATATTTCGGGCTGAATTAACAGACACGGCATGCTCCACCGAACGACCGCCATACAGAATCCCCACCTGCAGTTTTCTCATTCAAACAGTTTGGGGGCAAATATAAGGTATCTGTGTTTTGAAACAGTCAAGGGAAACCTGCAAGGTTTCTAAAACCTTTGGAGGTTTGCTTGCTGGCCTTCCATCAACCACCCTCCGACATGGCTTGCATCACGTTGGTTCAATAAACTTTTTGAGTTCCTTCTTTGCTGATTCTTACCACCCTCACGGAATTTATGACCGAACTTTCAAGTACCCACAGTTCTCCTTTTTTAGAAACCATGCCACCTGATGGGGCCCACGGAAAAGTGCATGTAAACACTACTTCTTCTTTTACTGAAAGAGAAAATTTCTTTACCTCACGCGTGCTGTAAACGGCAGCATAGATATTGCCCTGGTCGTCATCCCAAATGCCCATGACGGAGTTTTGATTGGAGATACTGCTTTTGAAAACTGTTTTATCGGCAATTTGAGAAGCAACGGTTTTCACCTGGCCTTGCCTGCCAATTTTTTTAACATCCTGAAAATCCACTACCAAAAGTTCACCACCGGTTGTTGGTCTCATAAAGCGGATGTTATGAAAACATTCAGCGGTGTGGTTTGCGTTTCGGTTTGAATTTTGCCTGATCACTTTCTGGCAATCCGATTTCCTGTCGGCCCAAAACATATTTCCAAAATGATCGCGAACGAAACTGTAATTCTCACGGAACCCTTCAGTGTCGGGAATTACTTTCTCAATTTTTCCATCGCCCGACAATCTCCAAACGTAGTAGCCCCATGTATTTTTTGCTTCGCCATTATACCAAAGATGTTCACCGAACAGGTTGTCATTTTCATCGAGGTACAACTCATGTGTGTGAACGTTGGGAACCACCACCACTTTTTTGCCGGTCAGATCAATCTTCCAAACCTGGGTCAAATCCGTAAAGAAAACATTTCCCTTGCTATCCTCCAGAATACCAACACCAGGATGGGCAAGAGATGAAACCGAAATGATGAGGCAGTAAGAAGTAATCAGAAGATACTTCATGGTTGGCTTAATAATTCGGAATATTCATTCCTAAAACAATATCACGCTTGCCAATCCAAACCCCCTGGGCATCTTTCGTTAAATGAATGATTCCAGGTCCGCCTCGCTTTTCCTGTCGCTTTTTTTCTTCTTCGTTCAACAAGGGGTCATCATCAAATAAATATTCATCAATCCAATACAAGGATGTGCCAGGCTCTTTTATGATGGGATGGATATGCTGTGGCGCCTGACGGTTTGGATAAGATGCCGGGCGGATGGTAACCAATTTATAACTGCCTTGACCATCTGTTTTCATCCAGCCTCGTAAATGACCGTGCCGCTTTCCATTGGTTTGATTAGGCGAGGGAGAATATTTCCCTGTGGCATCGGTGTGATAGATGTACAGAATAACATCGGGAGCTGGAGTTTTTCCATCGCGTTTATAGATGGTTCCTGAAATGATCATTGGCTCTCCCGGCTCACTGGAATTAGTCAGTTTAGTTTCCCAGGTAAGATTGGCGGGCATGCCTTCAAACATAAGTTGGCAATCCTCGCAATTGCTGCCCACTGGCCGGTCGGTCTTGGCAGGGCTTTGTGTGCAGCCGTAGTTGGCTGTTAAAAGGAAGATCAGAAGTGATGCCAGGAATACTTTCATAGGGTTGGAATTTGAATAATCTAACGAACTTTATGAAAGGTGCGGTTATGAGTTATGATGAACGGAATTCAATTCTTGACGAAAAGCGTAATTGCCATAAATCCGATTCTTCACAAAAGCGTTAATTTGAGAGGTGGAAAAATTCTGGAAATATAAACTCGATCATATCCTCTTTTGGTCGGTCACCGTTGGGTTCCATGTTTACACCCGGGTTGGATTGATGGACACGACCGGGTGGTGGCAGTTTGTTTTGGAAGTTGCTATCCGAAATAGCCTGTTGGCCATCATCATCTATGCGAACATTGAATATTTGATCCCTGAATTCTTTCAACAGAGAAAACATCTTTCTTATGTCGCTGGTCTTGCCCTGTCGTTCGGGTTTTACATTCTGTTGAAGAACACGCACGATACGTATCTGACAGTCTTTACCTTAAAGCCCGCGTTATCCTTTTGGCAATATTCTTTTTATAATTTTTCGATCGCTCTTTTTTACATGTGCTTTGCCCTGGCGCTTCAGTTGAGCAAAGAGTGGTTTTTTCAGCGTGAAAGATTAAGACAAATGGAAATTGAAAAATTAAACACTGAGCTGCAGTACCTTAAATCCCAAATCAATCCGCATTTCCTTTTCAATTCGCTCAACACCATTTTCTTCCAGATTGATAAATCGAACATGCATGCCCGCGAGACGCTCACCAAGTTTTCGGACATGCTGCGCTTTCAGTTGTATGAGTGCAATGGGCATTCCATTTCATTGGAGCGCGAAGTGAATTACCTGCGTAACTATGTTGACCTTCAGCGATTGCGCAAAGATGAAAAGTACATCATCGAGTTTAGTACCGAAGGGGAATTGCGGGAGTTTTCAATCGCTCCCTTGCTTTTTATACCGCTGGTTGAGAATGCCTTTAAGCACGTGTCGCATTATCCCGAAGGAGAAAACAAAATTGATATCCAAATAACGGCTGGGTCATCGGGGGTTCACATACAAGTTAGAAATACAAAAGACAATCGCGTTAAACCAACGGAAAAGGCTGGAGGCATTGGATTGAAAAACCTGGTGAGGCGGTTAGAGTTGCAATACCCAGCTCGACATATTTTGGAGGTGAATGAAACTAAAAAAGAATTTGAGATACGTTTAACCCTGAAGGAATCCGCATGAAATTAAATTGTCTGGTGGTGGATGATGAGCCTCTGGCCCGGAAGGGGATGGTAGAATATATCAGGGAAACTGATTTCCTTACGCTGGCAGGGGAGTGCAGCAATGCTGCCGAAGCTGAAGTTTCCGTAAACCAAGGCGGCATCGATCTTATTCTACTGGATGTTCAAATGCCTGGCATTTCCGGTCTCGATCTTTTAAGAAAACTTAAAAATCCGCCCATGGTTATTATCACAACGGCATTTACCGAATATGCTCTTGAAGGATATGATCTTGACGTGATGGATTACCTGGTTAAGCCCATTCCATACGACCGGTTTTTAAAAG
>JAYUHI010000303.1:0-4148 GCA_043767095.1 Bacteroidota bacterium | reverse complement strand
ACTGAGTAAATAATATAAACAGTGAATGACATAAAAATAAAAGGCCCGATATCTGGGCCTTTGTTTGTGGAGAACAGGGGACTCGAACCCCTGACCCTTAGCATGCCATGCTAATGCTCTAGCCAACTGAGCTAGTTCCCCAACTTTTTTAGAACCTTTTCCAACCGGTGACCTTCCCGATTTTCATCGGGACGCTCTAGCCAGCTGAGCTAATCCCCCGTTAACAGCAGGCCGCAAATATATTTCAAATTCTTAACGACCCAAATTTCAATTACCTTCAACCTTTAATTAGTTCATCAATCAAAATTTTATTACACAACTCGCCAAGATGAATCACTCCCGCAGATCATTTTTAAAACTGGCCGCTACTTCAACGGCAGTTCTTCCAGCATCAACCGCCTTCTCTCAAGCACCCAACCGGCCCATTATTTTATCGACCTGGAATTTTGGATTGCAAGCCAATGAGCCTGCCTGGAAAATTTTGTCGGCTAATGGCAAAGCACTCGATGCTGTGGAGGCGGCAGCCAGAGTGCCCGAAGCTGATGCAACTAATACCACTGTTGGCCTGGGTGGCGCACCAGACCGGGATGGAAAAGTTACGCTCGATGCCTGCATCATGGATGAGAACGGAAACTGCGGCTCAGTGGCCTTCATTGAAAACATTCTCCATCCTATTTCGGTAGCGCGAATGGTGATGGAGAAAACTCCTCACGTGATGCTGGTGGGCGAAGGCGCCTTGAAGTTTGCCCTGGCTAACGGCTTCAAAAAAGAAAATTTACTCACCGAACAATCCAAAAAAGCTTATCAAAGCTGGAAGAAGGAACAACAATATAAGTCGGTTGCCAACATCGAAAACCACGACACCATTGGCACCATTGCGCTGGATGCTTTTGGAAATTTATCGGGCGCCTGCACCACGAGTGGCATGGCTTATAAGATGCGTGGCCGTGTTGGCGATTCCCCGATCATCGGGGCGGGGTTGTTTGTGGATAATGAAATTGGCGCGGCCACGTCAACCGGAGTGGGCGAAGAGGTAATTAAAATTGTGGGCAGTCATTTAGTGGTGGAGTTGATGCGACAGGGGTTATCGCCTGTGGATGCCTGCAAGGAGGCGGTCAATCGTATCGCGAAAAAAAATCCCGCTAAGGCAAAAGAAATGCAGGTAGGTTTTTTGGCTTTGAACAAGAATGGCGAACACGGAGCATTCTGCATTCTGCCGGGCTTTAATTATGCAGCCTATGATTCATCCGGCAACAGGCTCTTTGACTCGAAAAGTTATTTCTGATTTATGATCATTGAGATTGTTGTTTACAATCTGGAGTCGACTTTGATGGCCCAACGCGGTGGAGCCAACCGCATTGAACTCTGCGATAATCCGGGAGAAGGAGGCACCACGCCATCGCTCGGCATGATCGAAACCGTCCGGAAGAAACTTAACATCGATCTGTTTGTGATGATTCGACCCAGAGGTGGCGACTTCTGTTATTCCAACGAAGAATTTGTCGTGATGAAGACCGACATCATTGCGGCCAAGCGGGCCGGTGCAGACGGTGTCGTCTTCGGCATACTCACACCTGGCGGAAGAATTGATACGGACCGATGCACTGAACTTATTCAGCTTGCCAAGCCGATGAGCGTAACCTGTCACCGGGCATTTGATATGACCAAAGACTTAACACTTTCGCTTGATGAGTGTGTCGCGTGTGGCTTCGACCGGGTGCTGACTTCTGGAGGAAAATTGAAAGCGATTGATGGAGTCGGTTTAATCGATACGCTCAATCAACAGTCGAAGGGACGCATCAAAATAATGCCGGGCTCGGGCATTGATGAAATTAACGTTCAGGAGATTGTATCCAAAACTCAGGTTGACGAGATTCACTTCAGTGCAGCTTCATCCCGCGCAAGCGAAATGCAATTCAGAAATCAAAATATAACGGGCATGGGCAACGAGCAAGGTACTGAATTTATGTTAAGAACCGTTGACCCGGGGAGGGTTGTGGAGATCAGGAGACTGGCGGGGTTGGTAAGTAATCGGTAAAAAGGTAAGAGGTAAGTGGTAAGAAGGGTAAGAGGTAAGAGGTAAGAGGTAAGAGGTAAGGTGGTAAGAAGTAAAAGGTAAGAGGTAAGAGGTAAGAAGTAAGTGGTAAGAAGTTTGAGGTAATTGGTAAATGTTAATTACAACAAGTCTCTGAGTACTTCAACAACTTTTCCAATTTCCTCTTCGGTGTTGTAATAATGTGGTGAAAGGCGGAGAGCCCAGGGCACACCCTTCTTTTTGAAATCAATCAATGCAAAATTTCCATGACTGATGGAAGCGTTTATCTTTTTTGAATGCAGGGCGTTCATGATAAATTGATCGTCCCACCCGGGATGATACAGCGTAACAATTGAACTCAACTTTTTGCCTCTGTCCAGTGGTGTCAATCCAATGTCACGAAGTTGATGGCGAAGGAGTTCTGACAAACCTTTATTACGCGTTTCAATTGTTTGAAGTCCGACTTGCAGAGCATAATCCATCGCAACCTTTGCCCCAAACATAATCGCGTACGGAATTTCCCAATCTTCAAACCTGATGGCATCCTGCCGGATTTGATATTGGTCGGGTGCAGACCAGTCTGCACCGCGCATATCGATGAACAAAGGTTCCCATCCTTTTTTTAGAATCCGGTCACTCACAAATAAAAAACCAGCACCGCGCGGACCGCGTAAAAACTTACGGAACGTAGCCGAAAGAAAATCGCAATGAATTTTATTCACATCCAGCGCCAGCTGACCCACACTTTGGCAGGCATCCACTAAATAAGTAATGTCACGTTCATGGCACAATTGTCCAATCAACTCAACGGGCTGAACTAATCCTGAGTTGGTGGGAATATGAGAAATAGAAACAAGGGCTGGATGATGAATATCCATCAACCGCTTCACATCATCCGGGTCAACACCGCCTTCTTCCAGGCTGGCGGCCCGGATTATCTCAACCCCAAATCTTTTTTTCAATGACAGAAAGGCAAGCTGATTGGAAATGTAATCTTCATTGGCAATTAAAATTTTATCGCCCGTTTTAAATGGAATGCATGATAGCGCCCGTGCAAAAGAATTGGTGGCGCTCGAAGTGAAAGCTATGTTGGACGAATGGCAATTGAGGAGCCGAGCAGCAGCCCCATAAAACCCGCGAATGTTTTCACTTGATGCATCAGCTGCTTCATAGCCACCCATGCTCGATTCTAATTGTAAATAGTCGAGCATGGCTTGTTGAACAAGCCTCGGCATGAGCGAGGCGCCAGCGTTGTTAAAGTGAATTAAATTTTCGCAAGCTGGAGTGTCAGCCCGCCATTTTTCCAAATCCATTTTTCTATTGTTAAGGAGTCATGTTTTCAGTTTAACTATTGGCAATACTACATTTTTCGAGTGTTATGCAGTGAGTGAATATCAGAATGGCCTTCCCGTAAGACGAAAATCACCTTCCCGCTTGACTTTATTCAGGTTATTAATTTTCCGTATCGATTTCAATAACGCTATTTTTATGCAATAAAAATTTCTACCATGAGCAAACTTAGAGTTTTAATCCTCACCGATTTTTCACGCCTCGCATCAGTGGCCATGAAATATGCGGCCCGCATATCGCACTCCCTGGAGGCGGAATATACCCTCGTTAATGTGGTGCGCCTCGATGGGTTGCCCAAAACGAACATGAGGCTTAAGTCCATTGAAAAAAGCCTGATGGAAGCATCCAAGCAGGAAGGTGAAACCCTTGTTGCCGAAATGAGGAAAGATGCCCGCATTGGTTCCCGCATTTATTTTAAGGCTTTGAAAGGGCACACTGTGGCGGATTTTGCTAAACGTTATGTGCAGAAAAACCCAGTTGATTTGGTGGTGATAGGCAGCCAGGGCGCCAGCTCGTTAAAGAAATTTCGCCTGGGCGGAACGGCCGTTTCGGTAATAGAAACTTGCCCGGTGCCTGTGCTAACGATTCCCAAGTGGGCTGCCTTCCGGAAGTTTGGAACGGTGGTCTATGCTTCCGACTTAAAAAATGTTCAGAAAGAATTAGACACGATTGTTCCCTTCGCAAAAATATTTGACTGGTCTCTTCATATGGTGCATGTTGTGCCTTCCATGGATAAAAAAGTGGAGGCAAGGAAAAATGAAAT
>JAYUHI010000302.1:0-1703 GCA_043767095.1 Bacteroidota bacterium | reverse complement strand
GCGAAGAGAGATGAATAGAGGCAAGCGGTTGAAGAAATGATTTTGTTTCTTTCATTTCCGGATACTTCACCGCCATTTTTTGATAGAATTGGTTGAGGCGACTGCTCACCGCTTCGGGGCGGTGACCTTCTTCAAGAGAAACATAGGTATGCAAAAACGCCTGGCTCCATTCGTCTCCATCTTTCATGGGAGGTTCAAGCGGCACAACAAAATTGGCGTGCATGTGTGAGTTGGGTGGAAAATCTTTGAAGATACCCGTGATTACCCGTTCACTTTCATCACCGCCATCATTGGGCATTTGAATGTGCTGGCCCATGGGCTCTTCATCACCGAATATTTTCTTGGCCATCGACTCAGACACAACCATACAATGGCGGTCACGAAGAACCGTGGCAGCATCACCCTTTACCAACATACCCGAGAAAACCTTAAAGAAGGTTGAGTCGGTATTAAGTTCACCGCCAAGTTCGTTAAAGATTTTTCCGTTGTAGCGAAAGAATACGCCTGTGTTTGCGGGTGTTTTGTAAAAACCAGTGACAGCATCAACTTCCGGAAAGTTTTCACGAATCAGATCTTTTAATCCAGCAAAATTCTCGGATGACGATATTTGGAGTTCGCTCTTCTTGTAGCGTTCGAGACCTATACGGTAGATGTTATCACTGTTCGTTTGGAAGCGGTCGTAACTCATCTCGAAACTTACATACTGGATAATTAGAAAGAATGCCGTTATGCCCACAGCCAGACCGGTTACGTTAATCAACGAAAAGGCTTTGCTATTCACCAAGTGTCGGTAAGCAATTTTGAAGTAGTTAAAAATCATATCTACTGAATTAGTGTTCAATGAAAATTTATTTCTTAAAAAAATCCCAGGTCTGAAGAATCGGACAGCAGCAATGATAAATTTCAGCCTTGCCTTTTTTTCGCCAACTGTCTTTACATTGTAATTATAAATTTCAATCAAGTCCCCCTCTATTTGTTCAAATAACTCTTTTGGGCAAATTGCCCTGAGTAACCTCTCTGCCCATATAGGAAGTGATTTCATTAACTATTGATGAGTTTCAATTGGGGAACCATCTTCCATAATTCAACTCTTGTCTCTTTCATTGTTCTCAATATTGAAACGCCTGCACTAGTAATTGAATATATTCTTTTGCGTCTTCCACCACGTTCATTGGTCGCACCTCCGACTTTCGATTTGATAAATCCTTTATCTTCAAGACGATAAAGTGTTACATGGACTGCACTTAATGTTACTTTTCTTTCAAGCCACCGCTCAATTTCAATAGTAATCGCAGCGCCATAGGCGTTTTCAAGATCGGCTGCAACAATGGTTAAAATCAATTCTTCAAAATCCCCTAAAAACTCTTTTGCCATTTACTTCTGATTTGTGAAGCAAATAAGCAAATTAATTTGTCATATACAACGTGGTTATCTGTCTGCGGAAGGAAAACCTCTCCACCTGTGGAAAATTTTCTACTGACATTTTTTTAAAATTTTCTTTTCCCAATGTCTACGAAGACGAAATGTTGTCCGGCTGGGTACTTTTTAATTTGAAGTCGTTCAGTCGTCTGTTATTACTCGTCCTTTTGTCGTGGGTGGGAAGATTGGCTCTTTTGTTTGCTTTGGATGTGCGGCTGGATTTGAGGGGCAAGCAAATGTGCCAATGCGCGTGTCCCTACACTGTCCGTGCGGCATAGTGCATA
>JAYUHI010000301.1:0-4160 GCA_043767095.1 Bacteroidota bacterium | reverse complement strand
TAAAAAAAGTAAGGGACGCAGGCTTTCACAATATCAATGTGGATTTGATGTATGCCATTCCTGGCCGTGATTCAGAATCTCTTTCCCGCGACCTTGAAAAATTTCTCGCTCTCCAACCCGAACACATCTCGGCTTACTCTCTTACAGTGGAAGAAAAAACCGTATTTGGTAAATGGAGTTCTACTAATAAATTCAAAGCTGCACCGGAAGAAGAAAATGCGTTTCAGTTCGAACTCATCATGGATACTCTGTCAAGGGCAGGTTATGACCAATATGAAATCTCGAACTATGCCAGGCCCTCCTTCATTTCGCAACACAATAGCAATTATTGGAGACAGAAAAAATATTTGGGCGTGGGGCCCAGCGCTCACTCTTTTGACGGACAATCCCGCCAGGCTAATGTTTCCAATAATCACACATACTTAAATTCCATACGCAAGCAAACTGTTCCCGCCACAAAAGAATGGCTAACCCGCGAAGATCATATTAATGAGTATTTGATGACATCCCTGAGGACAGTATGGGGTTGTGATCTTCAATATTTGCTGACTCAATATCAATATAACTTACTTGAACAGCAGGCAACTTCCATTAATAATTGTGTTGATAAGCACTTTATGCTGGTGGAAGGAAATAAAATCATACTGACCCGCTCCGGTAAAATGCAAGCCGATAAAATCAGTTCCGATCTTTTTTTGATCGCATAGGTTTTCCTTAATTTCAACTTTTTATTTGCCATGACCGAAGAAGAAAGAAAAGTAAGGATGCTGCTGAAAGTGGTAATCTACTATTATCATGGTTTGGATGAGTTGGAAAAAAACGACCTGGAAGCAACCTCGCGTCAATTAGATGCAGAAGCCGAATATAAATGGGCGCTGGATTTTGTTACCCGCGATTACCTCACCGCCTTTGACCGTGCCCGCGAATATCTGAACGAAATAATCGGAGATTATACCAGAGAGAAACGCACCGAACTCATTAATATGGTGTGGGAATCGAACAACCTGAAAGGCTATGTAACCGAAATGGAAGCCACGGCCATGGCGAAACTGGCCAAAGACTGGAAAGTGGAAAGTGAATTTTCTCAGCTTATCCTGGGCTAATTGTTGAGACCGATTAAATTTTCGGCCACCCAGAAGGATAAACTTACACAGATGTTTTATTGCTGCCTCTTCTTTGAATCTGTGTTCAAAAAACCGTTACAAACTCATCATATCTTTAAACTTGGCGGCCTGCCTGCGGCTTACTTCCACTTTGTCGCCACCCTTGAGTTTCACCATCAGGCCACCGTTGAACCATGGCTCAATGCTTTCCACCCAACTTAAGTTTACAATATGTTTGCGGCTGGCGCGAAAGAATGCACGCTCATCCAGTTTTTCGTCCAGCGCGTTGAGTGACTTGTGAATCATTGGCCGGTTATTATCGAAATACACTTTAATATAGTTGCCATCCGATTCAAACATTCGAATCTGCGCTAAGCCCACGAACCAGCAACGCTCTCCGTCTTTCACAAACACCTGGTCGAGCAAACCCAGTTTGGCATCGCGGCCGCGGCCATCGCGCAGGCGTTCCTTCTCCTGTACTTTATGAACGGCCTCCGATAACCGCTCCGGCTGAATGGGCTTTAATAAATAATCGAGCGCATTCACTTCGAATGCTTTCAAAGCAAACTCATCGTAAGCTGTGGTGAATACAACTAAGGGAACGGTGTCTAACGATTCGAGCAGTTGAAAGCCCGTGCGGCCCGGCATTTGAATATCCAGAAAAAGCAGATCGGGGTTTAACTCTTCAATCATCTTCTCGGCCTCATCGGCATTCATGGCTTCGCCAGCCACTTCAATGGATGGATGTTCTTCCAATAGTTTCATCAGCTCTTTTCTCGCTAATCGCTCGTCATCAACAATCAGTGCTTTCATGTGGTCTTAATAAATATGAGGGATTTCTATTTCTACTAGCACAAAATTATTCTTTTCAGTCAATATTTTGAAGGTGGCTTCATCGCCATAAATCAGTTTAAGCCGCTGCGTGGTGTTGTCTAACCCCAGTCCGCTGGCGTTCTTTCTTCGTTCCCCGTTCATATAAACCCCGCTATTCCGCACTTGTATTTTCAAACGGTCATTCACCACGGTAGTTGTCAGTTGAATAGATCCGCCTTTGGTGAGTTTAGAAACACCGTGCTTGATCCCATTCTCAACCAGCGTTTGCACCATTAGTGGTGGCACCAAAAAGTCGAGCGATTCATCATCAATTTCAAAAGCAGCCTTCAACCGTTCTTCAAACCGGATTTGCTCCAGGCCGATGTAGTCCTTCACTATTTTCAACTCATCCTCAAAACGGGTGAGTCCCTTTTTGCCTGTGGCCAATGAACTGCGGAGAATATTGGAGAGCTGGTTCACGGCTTGTTTCGATTTCTCCGGGTTTTCATCAATCAGCGCCCGGATGCTGTTGAGTGCATTGAAAATAAAATGCGGGTTCAATTGCGATTTCAAATTACTGAGTTCTATTTCTTTTACTGAGGCCGCCAACTTGAGCGATTTATTGTATCGCTCAAAATAATTGTAAACAAAATAGAGAACAGCCCAAATAAAAAAGATAACGGCAAACACGAGTGTTAGACCGAGAATGTTGTCAATGTTAAACGCAACAGTATTGAAAAGTCCAAGCGGCCAGGATATAATTATCCTTACTAAGTAAAGGGCGATAGCCAATGTGAAAACGCCCATCACCACACGGGGAATAAGGCGGGCCATGCCCAGGTTGAACCAACGCCACCGGTTAATCAATTGGCGCAGGGCGTGAGTGAAGAACAGACAACACAACGCTTCGCACGAAAGGAAAATAACCCGGTTGGTGCTTACCCATTCTCCGCCAAAGGCTATTTTGCTTCCCACAATTTGAATCAAAGCATAAAACGCCCAGCCGCCAATTTGCAAAGTCCAATAAAGCCGGTCTTTCTTTATCATCAGAGTGTAAAATTAGGAAAATGAAATCAGTGGGTAAGCCTAACTTTGACAAGAGGTTGTTACTATCTCAACTCCCCCCTCAAAAACTTCCCCGTATAACTCGCAGGGTTTTTCGCCACTTGTTCAGGTGTGCCTTTGGCAATTATGTATCCTCCCTTTTGCCCGCCCTCGGGGCCGAGGTCAATTATGTGGTCGGCTGATTTGATTACATCCATGTTGTGCTCAATCACCAAAACCGAGTTGCCTTTGTCCACTAATTTTTGAAGCACCGCCATCAGGTGGTCAATGTCTTGAAAGTGAAGGCCAGTGGTAGGCTCATCTAATATATAAAGTGTTTGTCCCGTATCGCGCTTGGAAAGTTCGGTGGCGAGCTTTACTCGCTGGGCTTCGCCACCGGAAAGCGTTGTGGCATGCTGGCCAAGGGAAATGTATCCGAGCCCAACATCGTTAAGAGTTTGTATTTTTCTGAGGATTTTATGCATGCTCTCAAAAAAAACAACAGCTTCTTCCACGGTCATAGCCAACACATCAGAAATTGATTTGCCCTTGAAGCGCACTTCCAATGTTTCGCGGTTGTAGCGCTTGCCCTTACAGACCTCGCAATGCACATACACATCGGGAAGAAATTCCATTTCAATCAGTCGAAGGCCCGCTCCTTCACAAGTTTCGCACCGGCCACCTTTCACATTGAATGAAAAACGACCGGGCTTGTAGCCCCTGATTTTAGATTCCGGAAGTTGGGCAAACAAATCGCGGATGTCGGAAAAAACAGTGGTGTAGGTGGCAGGATTAGAGCGAGGCGTGCGCCCGATGGGCGACTGATCCACTTCAATTACTTTATCAATATGTTCCAATCCGCTGATTTTTTTGTGGGGCAACGCTTCCCTTCGGGAGTAATAGATTTTATTGTTGAGGATCGGGAAAAGTGTTTCGTGGATGAGGGTTGATTTGCCGCTGCCAGAAACTCCGGTGATGCAGACCAGGGTTCCCAACGGAAGTTCGAGGTCTATGTTTTTCAGGTTGTTGCCGGTAGCTCCAAGAAGACTGAGTTTCTTTCCGCTGCCTTTCCGTCTTTCTTTTGGATATGGAATTTTTTTCTTGCCCGTGAGGTAATCGGATGTAACACTTTTGATTTTTAAAAATGTTGATGGTGCGCCTTCGGCAACTACAATCCCGCCATGACGGCCTGCGCCCGGC
>JAYUHI010000300.1:0-4160 GCA_043767095.1 Bacteroidota bacterium | reverse complement strand
TGTCGGCCATGAAATATGATGTGGTAAAAAAAATCCAAACGTTCTGCGCTTCTGGCGGATATTTATTTGCCATGTGCTCTGGTGCTGAAACATTCGACATTGCCCTGGCTGCCGAAGGGCAGGACATTGAAGGAGCGCAGTACAGCGAAGGCGTGGAGTTGAATTTTGCACTGGCCCTGGCGTTCGAGAATTTTGAATTGAAGGAACCGGGCGACCGCAGTTTCTCCGATATTAATGTTGGTGGCTGGGGCTGGGGGAGCGAATCGGAAAATGAATTTTTTACACTCTTCGATTTCTCGGCCAAGTGGGATATTGTGCCCTCCATCCTCACCCAGAACCATGAACATATAATCAGGGAATTTTCAGGCCTCACCACTTCGTTTAATTCAGGTTTAGTCAAACCCGATGCGCTGGTGATGGCCGAAAATAAATTTAAGTCAAATGTGCGCTATATATATGGAGAACTGGGCAAGGGCCACTGGACATATTATAGTGGCCATGACCCGGAAAGCCGGGGTGGTGGAGGGGGAGGCCGGGGCTTGGGAAGAAAAACCGACCTGAATTTATATCCGCATTCTCCGGGTTACCGGTTGATTTTAAATAATGTTTTATTTCCTTCTGCTAGTAAAAAGAAAAGGAAGACTTAGTATTACCTTTCGAAACTCTTGAATTTCGAATAGGTTTGGTTAGGAGTAATCCTTAGGTCACTTGATCCTGAATGGATTAGAAAGCCAGGGATCACTAATCATGCTATGATCAGTAAGGGTTTGGAGAAAAGCAATAATGGCCTGTTTATCCGAGGAAGGAATATTAAACTTTGCTGCTGAGCCATCGGCAGCCCTTAGCCGAGTGTCAAGATTATCGGATTGTTTGATACCGTTGCTGTATTGATCAAGTACTTCTTCCAGGGTTTCGAAGCGGCCATCGTGCATGTAGGGAGCGGTAATCCCCACATTCCTTAAGGATGGCACTTTGAATTTACCTTTATCGGTTTGGTTGCCAGTAACCCTAAACAAACCCTCATCGGGAGGCACCTCATCCAACCCACTATCAACAAAACCACCGAACTGACCACCCCCTGCCAACTGATAACCGTTCGATAATTGTTGAAGCTGGTGGCAGCTATTGCAATCATATGTATCAAAAAATAAACTCTGGCCCCGAAGCTCATTGTTGGTAAATTCCCACTGGCCATCAAATTTAGTTCGCTCCGATCGTATATTAACGATAAACGCACTTAAGGCAACTGCTATCTCTGTAGGCGAAATCGGAGTGTCTGGAAATGCCTTTGAAAATAGTGACTGATATTCTTCAAATTCGGAAAGTCTTGACGACAACACGTTCAAATCAGAACCCATTTCAATATGGTTTTGGATAGGCTCCAACACCATGGCTGGCAGAGAGGTTTGACGGCCATCCCAAAACAAAGCAGAGGGTAGCCTGTTTGCCAATTCAGCTGAAGTAAGGTTGCTTGCGTTCCACCCCCACAAATTGGTTGTATCCACTTCGCCAACAATATTTTGAATGGCTATGGCATTTCGACTAGTCAATTTGTTTTCGAAGCCGACACTTAAACTTTGGTTATCTGAAAATGCCAACTCCTGCTTGTGACAACTGGCACAGGATACTGAACTGTTGGCCGATAATCGGGTATCGTAAAAAAGGACACGGCCCAGAGTGGTAACGTTATCGTTGTTTCCAATTGAATAATCGTGCGGCCAATTGGGTAAGCTGAGCATACCTTCAGCCGACTTCAAATCTTCTGTTTGGCAACCCGGCAGACTTATCACACAGATTAAAACAATAATCTGAATGCCGGATTTAGTATTCAACCTTAAAGATTTAGCGGATGTAGGAGGCATAGTATTTTTTTTGTTGAATTATTTGCCTGCAACCAATGATAAGGTGTTGTTAATGCATCAATACCTACCTCTTTTCGAACCTTATACAATTTCCATGGTTCCTTCATCAAATGTGGCAAATATTTTCTTCCTAACCAGAAGGATGTTTAGTAAAAAATTAGTTGCCCAATTGCTTCGGGAAAGGGCTTATCAATTGGACACCAAAATTAGTTGAGCGGTTGGAGACTTAACTGCTTACAAAGCCTTAAAATAGGAGTAGTCAATAAAGAAAGTCTCCACTGCCGATCGTCAAAGTCTGAATTTATTTCCAAATTCTCTGGGTAACGTTGATCTTAAATATAATGTTTTATTCCCTTCGGCAAGCAAAAAGAAGAGAAAAACTTAGATTAAGAACCTGCATTTGACTCTTCCACAAAAGCCACACTCAAAATAAAATATGATTGATTAATCAATAAAACTATTAATATTTGGTGCATCGAAGCCGCTTAGATGTTCCTGCGAACCAACAGAGTTTTGAAATCTTTAGCCCTCATCTTTTTCACCCTTGAGTTAATCGCTCCTGTATATATTTCGGGAATTTCACGTTCTGAGCGCGCAGATGATAAAATTCAAATTAGTAACGCTGTTCAGCATCAAAACTTCAATACGCCATTCCTTCTTGAAGAGCTAACAGAAAATGAGGAGGAGAAAGACGGGCACAAAGCCGCCTATGTCAGTAACAGTTGTGCCTTACTTGAACTTCGGCATCTTTCTTTTGATATCCATCGGGCTGATTTAACTTCTTATATCAGCGCCTTGCAACAAGGCAGTTCACCATTTCAGTTGCATTGTAAATTGTTAATTTGATTTTTGCATCAAGCGGTTTGTAGCTGCAAGTGATGCATGCCTAACCGTTTTTGCTTTTGCGTTTCCGCAAGTTGCTTTATCGATTTCAATCTTTTTCAAGTCTATGTCTATCCTGATTTTTGCGATTAATTTTATTTGTTGCTTCAGCTGTTTCGGCACACCAAAAAAATAAAAGTTTAACGCAGGCAGGCAAAATCTGAAATCCAAAATGACCCTCCTCTTCCAATCTGCACTTTTGCTTTCCTTCGCGATGTTTCTGACTCCTAAGAAGTGGAAGCACGTTTTTGCCTTGATTGTTCAAACCATGCTCATCGTTCCCAGCACCGCATGGGCCATTGAAGTTTTGAACAACGGCACCATCACCATTGATTTAAACGTCAGCACCTGGAGCGGACCCATTCATCTTACTATTGACTCGCTCAGTGCTTTCTACATGCTGGTTATCAACCTGATTTGCTTTTGCGGGATGATTTATGCGAGCGGTTACCTGAAGCCTTACCTTCCAAAAAAGCGATCGGTTTTTATTTCTCTCCACCTGTTTAGTCTTGTCTGGCTTCAAGGTGCCATGCTGCTTGTGGTCTCCATGCGCGATGGCATCGCCTTTCTTCTGGCCTGGGAACTGATGTCGTTGTTCTCCTTCATCCTGGTAATTTTTGAAGCGCAAAAGGAGTCCACATTAAAAACTGGTATCAATTACCTGTTGCAAATGCACTTGAGCTTTGCACTGATTATGCTTGGCTTTTTGATTGCTGGAGATGAAACGGGCAATTTAAGTTTTGAAGGTGTCGCGCAATTCTTTTCGCAAAATCCTAACCTGCCATTGTTCCTGGTTTTTTTTGCTGGCTTTGGGATTAAAGCAGGGTTTATTCCCCTGCACTCCTGGCTGCCCCGCGCCCACCCGGCCGCCCCCTCGCATGTATCAGGAATCATGAGCGGCATTATGATTAAGATGGGCATTTATGGGATTCTTCGAATCACCTCACTGCTTCAAAATGATTTGATGGCCATCGGCATAATTGTTCTGGCTGTAGGTATTGTGTCGGGATTGCTCGGAGTAATCATGGCCATTATGCAGCACGACTTGAAAAAACTGCTGGCCTACCACAGCATCGAAAACATTGGCATCATTGGCATTGGCATGGGGATGGGGATTTTGGGCAAAGCTTCGGGAGATAATTATCTGATGGTGTTTGGCTTTGCCGGTGCGCTGCTTCACAATCTCAATCACGCCTTGTTCAAGAGTTTATTGTTTTTTTCTGCAGGCAATGTGTACTATGCAGTGCATCACATTAACATGGACAAGTTGGGCGGCTTGGCAAAAGGTATGCGCTTCACCTCGTATGCATTTCTGATTGGGGCATTGGCCATCAGTGGCATTCCTCCTTTCAATGGTTTTATTTCCGAATTTCTGATTTACAACGGAGTGGTGAACCATCTTTCCGATTCTGTATT
>JAYUHI010000299.1:0-4171 GCA_043767095.1 Bacteroidota bacterium | reverse complement strand
TTCGCTTGACCCATACACCAATTATATTCCCGAAGATGAAGTAGAAAATTATCGCACCATGAATACGGGGCAGTATGGCGGCATCGGTGCCGTTACGCGGCAGTTCGGAAAGCGGGTGGTCATTTCTATGGTGTATGAAAATTACCCGGCAGGCAAAGGCGGTCTTAAGATTGGCGATGAGATTATTAAAATGGATGGCGTAGAATTATCGCGGTTAAGCATGGATGAATCCAACCGGTTGATGCGTGGCCAGGTGGGCAAGCCGGTGTCGCTCACGGTCATCCGGCCGGGAAGTGAAAAGCCCCTAGAGTTTGAATTCAAACGTGAAAAAATAAAAATCAACAACGTTCCCTATTTTGGGATGGCGACTGCCAACATTGGATATGTTGCGCTTACGGATTTTACTATTGATGCTGGCAAGGAAGTGAGGAACGCAGTGGTTGCATTGAAAGACAAAGGTGCTACTTCGATTGTCCTTGATCTTCGCGGAAACCCAGGAGGAATTTTGCAGGAAGCCGTTAATGTGTGCAACATCTTTTTGCCCAAGGGAAAGCATGTGGTGAGCACCAAAGGGAAGATTAAAGAAAGTAATATGTCTTATGAGACAACTTTTAATCCGGCTGACCTGGAAATTCCTGTTGTCGTTCTGATGGATCGCGGGAGCGCTTCTGCCAGCGAGATTGTTGCAGGCACACTGCAGGATTATGACCGCGCTGTTATCATTGGAGAGAAATCGTATGGAAAAGGATTAGTTCAGTTAAGCCGGCCCTTGTCTTATAATAGCCAGGTAAAAATTACGACAGCTAAATACTATACACCATCAGGAAGATGCATTCAGGTTTTGGATTACAGTCACCGCAGGCCCGATGGCAGCGTGATCTCTGTACCCGATTCGTTGAAGAAACCTTTCAAGACTACCAATGCAAGGGTGGTTTATGACGGAGGCGGAATTGATCCAGATGTTACGGTTCAATCTGATGAAGCTCCCGAAATAGGGCAGGTATTGTTTTATAATGGATACTTCTTCGATTACGCTTCGCTATACTATTTGAAACATACTTCCATTGCACCGCCCGGCCAGTTTGATCTGACCGACCAGGAGTACCAGGAGTTTGCTTCCTGGGTAAAACAGAAAGATTATTCATACCGGTCGCAATTGGACAATATTATGGCGAGGCTTACCGATCAATCCAAAAAAGATAAAGTGTATGATGCCATTAAGCCCCAGTTGGACATCGTGAATCAGAAATTGGAAGAGGCACGCAAACGAGATTTAATCGTTCATAAAGATCTGTTGAAGGCCAGGCTGGCGGAAGAGATTGCTATCCGTTACTATTTTGAAAAAGGCGCTACAGAAACCCGTTTTCGTTTCGATCAGGAATTGAAAACCGCAACACGCCTGCTCAATAACCCTTTGGAATACAAGAAGATTTTGAAACCTTAGATTGAAATTTCAAAATCTCTTGCTGTTCAACTCCACTATATCAAGAGCCTGCATACTCTTTTCTTTTCTTCAATTATTTTGAAGTATGAAGTGGAGACTCGGACTGTTTGCTTCCTCCCTCATCGCCATTTTATTAATACTTGATTCGTGCATGCAGTTCCGGATGAGTAAATCGGAAATTGATCAGCGGTTTTCAGAAAAGAAAACATCGGGCGTTCAAGGAACTTATAAAACCGGCAAGCGGGAAATCCATTACGCTAAAACAGGAAGTGAAGCCGGCCCCCTGGTACTTTTTGTTCACGGCTCACCGGGTTCTTTGAGTGATTTCATTGGGCTGTTAACGGACTCAATTCTGCAAAAGAAAGCAATGCTCATATCGGTTGACAGGCCCGGATTTGGTCAGAGCAATTTTGGATGGGCCGAACCATCGCTTGAAAAACAAGCAGCCATTCTTAAACCTCTCATACTTGAGTTTCGCAAAGAAGGGCCCGTGATTTTAGTAGGTCATTCGTTAGGAGGGCCAGTGATCGCGCGCATGGCAATAGATTATCCTGAAAATGTGAATGGATTGATTTTCGTGGCCGCTTCAGTTGATCCTGAGTTGGAGCCAACACGGTGGTGGCGCGCCCCATTCGTCACTCCATTTTTCAGGTGGATAGTTCCCCGTTCTATCCGTTCTTCGAACGATGAAATCTACCCGCTGCAACCTCAACTGAAAGAAATGATTCCACGATGGAAAGAAATCAGGACGAGCGTAATAGTTGTTCAAGGGAAGGAAGATAGTTTAGTGCCTGCGGCCAATGCTGAGTTTATCAAAACGCAATTAACCGCAACGACTCCTAAAATGGTTTATCAGGAAGGCATGGATCATTTTGTTCCCTGGAGCCATCCGCATTTAATCCGTCAGGCAATTATTGATATGATTGAAATGTTGGAAGTAAAAAAGTAGCCTTGATTTCTATTTGATTTGCGGTGGAACTACTGCAGCAAATAAGATTTCAGATTTGAGAAATTAGAATCGAGTTGAATACTCTGCTTCGTGCCGGTCATAAATGCCTTGAGTTTATCGGGCAATTCCAATGAAGTCTCAATAGTTTCCTCAACAACCGTTTTGAACTTGGCCGGATGAGCCGTTTCTAAAAAAATTCCTGTCACACCCTTGTTGTTCTGAAGATATTTCTTCAGGCCAAGCAAACCTATAGCGCCATGCGGATCAAGCACATAATGGTTTTCTTTGAAAACCGATTTCATGATGGAGCGCGTTTCATCATCCGAAAATGAGTAGCCCGTTATTTCCTGGGTGATCAGATTCCAGTTGCCCTGATACAAATCAAGTATGCGGGCAAAGTTGCTGGGGTTGCCCACATCCATGGCATTGCTAATGGTGGAAAGTGAAGCGCGCGGTGCAAATTCTTTGGTGTGAAGATATTGGGGAACAATGTCGTTGACGTTTGTGGACGCTACAAAGTGATGAACCGGCAAGCCCAGTCTTTTAGCAATCAGTCCAGCGGTTAAGTTTCCAAAATTTCCACTGGGAACGCTAAAGACAAGCCCCCTGTCCCCCTGCCTGTCCGGCAGGCTGGCCGAAGGGGGAACAGTCCCTAATTGTGACCATGCATAGAAATAATAAAAACTTTGTGGAATGAGGCGCGCAATGTTGATGGAGTTGGCTGAGGTTAGAAATAGGTTTGATTGCAATTCACTATCCATGAACGCTTGCTTCACCAACCGCTGGCAGTCATCAAATGTTCCATCCACTTCAATGGCTGTAATATTCCGGCCAAGGGTTGTAAATTGTTTTTCCTGAATTTCACTCACCTTTCCCGAAGGATAAAGCACAACCACTTTTATCCCGTCCACACCCAAAAATCCATTAGCCACCGCACTGCCAGTGTCGCCAGACGTGGCTACTAATACAGTGATCTCCTTATTTCTATGACGAACCAAATGCCCTAACAGTTGAGACATAAAACGCGCACCAAAATCTTTGAACGCCAGCGTTGGCCCATGAAATAATTCCAGGGAAAAAATATTATCATCCAACCTGACCAAAGGCGCATCAAATGAAATTGAATGCTCAACCATCTTTTTCAAATCAGAGGCTTCAACATCATCACCCAACAAATGATTAGCTACTGAAAATGATATCTCCCGAAAAGATTTTTGGTGCAGGGTTTCAAAGAAAGACGCAGGCATTGGCACAAGCTGTTCAGGCATGTAGAGACCATTGTCTGGCGCAAGCCCTCGGATCACTGCTTCTTCGAGAGTGGCAAGGTGGCGGTTGTTATTGGTGCTGTAGTAGTGCAATGGTAATTGGTAAGAGGTAATTGGTAGTTGGTAAGTGGTATGACGATGCCTGAATAGGGTTTGACGATGCCTGAATAGGGTTGACCGTTTTCTAGTTGAATTTTCAACTTGATTTTTGACGGTGTTGTAATTATAGTTTAGTTCCGATAAACTTACAATAGTTTTACCTGCGTGGCTGCGATTGGAAACCTCAGCGGACAAGCAGGGTTTGCACTGAAAAAAGTTTTGGGCTGTCTGTAACCAGATGGCCCATACTTTTTTTAGGGAAACAGAAAGAGAGTTTCCAACATCCGGATGGGTGACTGTGTTAAGCTTCATATATTTTAACCCACATTGCAGCTTTTTGACACCGAACGAGAAATTTCAATTTTTTTTCGGCTAAAAATTCATCACTAGCCCGTACCCCCCTACGGGAGAATA
>JAYUHI010000298.1:0-4180 GCA_043767095.1 Bacteroidota bacterium | reverse complement strand
CGGATGTGGATAAGGTTTGTAAATACATTCTGAATCAACAGGAACACCATCGTAAGGTCAGTTACACGGAGGAATATGAAAAGTTTATTAAATTTTACCAGAAGACTTTGCAACCTACTGAGGAGCATTCAGTCAAAATAAGGTAATAAGGTTGAATGGATTTAAGTGTGGTTTTTCTACTAAGGTTAAATGCTGACAAACTCACCAGTGAAAAATATTTTGAATGATTATGGTTGTCAGACATTTCAGAACATCAAATAATAATTACACGAAGGCACTTAATGTTTAATCCCACCGACACTTTCCCTTACATCGGCCTACGCCCCTTCTCGGAAGAGGACTCGCTGTATTTCAAAGGACGAGATGAGCAAATCCTCCAGCTCACGGCATTGCTCGAAGCCAATAAGTTTCTCATGGTCACGGGTGCTTCTGGCGATGGGAAATCATCGTTGGTGTATGCCGGGCTGGTGCCCAATGCACGGGCTGGTTTCTTTAAGGCACAATATACCAACTGGGTTGTGGCCGACTTCCGACCGGAGCGATCGCCTCTTCATAACCTGAGCAAAACCATTTCGCGGAACCTGAGAATGGGTAATGAAGAAGCCGTGGAAGTTGAATTGAGACGGGGCTTTTCTTCTCTCGTTGAACTCTATACCACTTCATCGCTTTTTCTGGACGAGCAGGGTGAAGCCTGGAACAGTGCCAATGACGATGCGCGTGATGAAATGCAGCGGACTTCCGCCAATCTCTTGATTGTGGCCGACCAGTTTGAGGAATTTTTTACCAACCCTGAAAACTATTATAAGAATGCGCCATCTGCCGATTCTCAACTAGTGATCAATTTATTGTTGGAGACCGCACGAATTTCCATTGCTAAAAACCTGCCCATATATATAGTGTGTACCATGCGCTCGGATTACATTGGGCAATGTGCGGCTTTTAGAGGCCTTCCTGAATTTATTGGCTTCTCTCAATTTTTTGTTCCGAGATTAAAACGCAAAGAAATGGTGCAGGTGGTAAAAGAACCAGCCGCTTTGCATGGCGATAAAATTTCGAACCGACTGGTAGAGCGTGTGGTGTATGATCTGGGCGAAGGCATTGACCAGTTGCCCGTGTTGGAACATGCCATGAATGAAGTTTGGATTCAGGCCAATAACGGAAGCGAAGAACTTGAACTTATTCATTATGCGATGGCGGGCGGCATGCCCCCCAATGAATTGCCCGCAGAGGACAGAGAGAAATTTAATAAATGGTTTAACACGCTTCCAACTAAACTTCAGGAGGCTTATCAACACCCGGGCCTTTCGCACATCATTGATACCCACGCTAACAAATTGTATTTATCGGCAGCCGATCATTACAATCAAAACCACGACAAGAAAATTTCTGCTACGGATGCCCAGTTGATCATCAAGGTAGCATTCATCTGTTTAACTAAAATGGATGAAGGCCGCGCGGTGCGCAACCGGATGACACTGCAGGAGATCACCGACATTCTGGCCCGGCCAGATCTAACCAGCGATGTGGTGGGCGGTGTTTTGAATATTTTTCGCGAACCGGGTAATACTTTTTTGCGGCCATACATTACCGATGACCCCGAAACCCGAAACCTAAAACCGGAAACTGTTCTCGACATCACCCACGAAAGTCTTATCCGCAACTGGGAGTTGTTGCTTACCTGGGCGAAGGAAGAATTTGATCACCTCACGGTTTATGAAGACTTTAAAAAACAACTCGACCGGTGGATTGAAAGCAAAAAGTCCAAAGGATTTTTACTACCCATTGGGCCGCTTACTTTTTTTGAAAACTGGCACAGTAAACTGAATCCCAACAGCTACTGGGTTAACCGTTACCTCGATCCTGGGCTTGATAAGGAAAGTCGGATGAATATAGCGAAGCAAATCATAGAAGACACACAGGAATTTTTAAAACGCAGCGCCCGAAAAGTGCGCGTTACGCGGATGGTAGTGAAATACGGTGCGGCCAAAATAGCAGCGGCAATCGGGGTAATTTTCATTGTTGGCCTTTGCGGATTTTATTATCGCGATGCCAAACTGAAGGAGAATGAAAATGTGATCAAGACGATCTTGGCAGAAGGAGCGGAACTGGTAAACACCAAAGGAGTGCCTGATTACTACCGGACTATGTTTCTGATCATATCAGAATTTCTTGACCCCGGTTCCTTTAAAGAAATCATGAATGTAATGCCTGATGAAGAAAAAGCAACCGCAGTGGCCGCTTTGCATCTTGAGTTAATTTGGGCCAGCACGGAAGCAGACCCTTCCATCCGGAGACAAAGCCTTTATTATTTAGACAGCATTATCCAGTCTGTGCCAATCAAAGAGTCTGACCCTCCTTCGCTGATGCGCAACCTGAAAGCGCTTGACCTGCTGGTTACGCCATGCGCATTTTTTCTTCATTCTCACTCTGATGAACGTTTGCAGAATATCTTCAAGCGTTCCCTTAAGGATATTGGCCAAATCGTCAAATTATCACTCACCCAAAATTTCAATGGCCAGGTTTTGGATATCGCCTCCATCAACAGCGGATTGGAATATGCCTTGCATTATAAGACTTTGACAGAGGATGATATCAGGCTAATCCTTTCCAACATCTCTCCTTTTGAGGGAACCCAGGCGAGGAATAAATTTTTTGAGTATTTCCCGGCAGGAAAATATATGGTGTATTCCAGATATGAAGAAATCAATCACTCCGGGGGATACCAGCAATTAGCCAATCTCTATGCTTCTCTGGGCAATGTGCCAAAAGTAAAAATGTGCGTGGATAGCTTGATGAAGTTGCATGCTGATTACCCCACGTTCAGGAACAATATTTTAAACATCGCCAATTACTTTATTACCTATGGGCAAGAGAAAAATTTGAGTGATTTAATATCATGGTATTGCAATAATCAGAAAATTTCCCAATCGGAATTCTACGAACGATGGCTCAACAGAGCAGGTTTACTCACCTATGAGTTCATTAATTTTAAAATGGTTGGGGTTAATCATAATCCCAACCTTAATTTGTCGGACATACCTACGATTCAAAAAATATTTGACCTGTATTTTGATGCCATTGTAAAAGAGAATAAGAATCCTGATGACCTTCATTTCAATCTGGCCTTGTATTATAAACACAGAGGCGCGGTGCTTTCAAAGATTTACAGGGAGCGGGATCGGGTAAAGAAACCACTTATCATAGATTCGCTGTTTGAGTTGGCCATATCGCATTATCGAAAAGTATCTGTTTCTTATTTAGAACAAACAACAGAAATTACCGCTCGACAAGGGTTTACAGATAACGTCCAGCAAAAAATCCGAAGGAAAGACCTGTTCCTTTATCCTGATCATTATGTAAAAGTCTTTAGTAACCGTAGGAGGCTTCGTAACTATTTTACGGATAAGTTTTTCAATTTCCTGTTAACCAAAGATTACTTCACAAGCCTTTACCAGACCTCTGCCGATTTGAAGCTGATCAATACCTGGCTGCTAAATTATTATGAATGGAAATCTGGTGGATTTGGTGAAGTTCTTAATTACGCAGCCCCTTTGGAAGAACCCGTTTTGTTACGAATTGATTCCCTGCTTTCAAGCCATCCTTTGGCCGCTAAGCTCAATAACAACCTGGTGCGCTTGCTCCTTATTGATTACTACGTGGAAAATAAACAACCCGACCGCATTGAAGAGTTTTATAAAAAACTGGAGCCGGACAGGTTTATAGAAAATATGAAGGAGGGAGTTCTTACCCGTGATGACTTTTATTATTTGATTAACCGACTTGCGGGGCATCTGGCCAGCGAAGGGAGGACTGATGAGGCCACCCGTATAGCCAGGGTTTTTCCAAATCGAATCAACCGCGTAAATACCTATTCGATGGCCGCCTATCAACTCCTGACAGATAAAGATGAGAAACAGGAGCAGGCATTTATTCTTCTGGACTCTGCCACCTGCGAGATGAACAGGATAAAGGATTTTGAATTTGAATTCAGTCCAAACGAAGGGTACTATGACCCACGGGAAGCTCTTGTTTTTGCCCTAAGCTCGGTTGGGGGGCAAGACATGCACAACCTGGCAGCCCGGTATGTGGAACAAATTTCAATGGCAAGCCAGGCTGATGTGTTAAGGCAATGGATCGAGGGGGCAGCCGTAAGCGGGCAGTATTATTTGGCTTATTCTTC
>JAYUHI010000297.1:0-4193 GCA_043767095.1 Bacteroidota bacterium | reverse complement strand
TGCCGGCCTGCATGGGAATGGACAAACCCAATTGTTTGGCCAGACTATCAGACCACACCCCCGCTGCGAGCACCACCTCATCAGGATTAAAATCCATATCGGAAGTAATTACTTTCTTCAACTCATCTTTTTCAACTTCCAGTTTGGTTACGGTTTGACGGTGAAAGACAACACCCGCCTGCTGGAGCATTGTTTTCAATTGGGTAACTAGCAAATGAGGTGTTACATGGGCATCTCCGGGGAAGTAAACTCCGCCCCGGACTTTTACTTTCACATGCGGTTCCAGCTTTTGGACTTCCTCCGGAGTTAACACATTTGCCTCAATCCCGATTGTATTGGCGAGGCGGGCTTTTTCCATTTCTTCTTTTTCGATTGATGCAGTTTGGTATAGCATGAGCAAGCCTCGTTCATGATAACCAAAATCGAACGGCAACTCTTGTGACCATTGATGGTAGAACTGACTGCTTAACAAGTGCATTTCTTTTAAAGCGCCTATAGATTTCGTCACATGTTGAGCATTGGCATGCCTATAAAATTGCCATCCCCACTTTATTAAATCCCAGTCCAGCCGGGGCTTCACATAGAACGGGCTCTCTGAATCAAACATCCAGCGAAAACCCTTCGATATCATGCCAGGGGCAGCGAGAGGAATAAAATGACTGGGCACAATCATGCCTGCATTGCCGAAGGAGCAACCCTCCTGAGGATTATCTTTATCGATGACAATTACATGATGCCCCGCCTTGTTGAGATAGTATGCCGAACTGAGACCGATGATGCCGCCTCCGATGATTGTGATTTTCATTTTATTCAATCGTAATGAAACTTGCAGGAGATAACCTTAATGAAAGTATCGGTTACTTCATAGACCAACCGATGCTCTTGGGTTATTCTTCTTGACCATTTGCCTTTCAAGTTATGCCTTAAAGGCTCCGGTTTGCCTGTTCCCGTGAATGGGGTTTCTGAAATCTCAGTGATAAGGGCTATTATTTTGATGAGTATTTTAGGATCTGACTTCTTCCACTCATCCAACTGGCGGATTACGTCTGTACTTAAGACGATGCTTTTCATTTCAGGTAACGTTCCTGAAGTTCTGCCAGAGTCATGGGAGTACCTTTTCCTGCTTCCAATTCTTCCATGGAACGATACAGGTGCTTTTTGTTTGCTTCGGAAGAAAGTAAGTATTCCGTTTCATCAGCAAGGTCGCTGACGGTTATTTCAATATCCTTATCTTTGAACGCTTCTTTGATGGAACGGATGATTTCATCCGAAAGCTCCTTGGAGTTTAATCTGTATGTGGTTATCATACTTCAAAATTAATCAAATCACTTGAAACCCGTAGGCATACGGATCATCCTCCGGATCAATCGTAATGGTATTGAAACCGTAAATTTTTGCCCATCCTTCCACACTGGGTACAATGGCAACTTTGCCGGCCAATTCAGTTACTTCTTCAATTCGCCCTGTAAATTTCGAACCAATAATACTTTCGTGGATAAACTCTTCGCCCAGCTTTAATTTTCCCTTAGCGTGCCACTGAGCCATTCGTGCAGATGTTCCTGTGCCGCAAGGAGAGCGGTCGATGGCCTTGTCTCCATAAAAAACCGCATTGCGTGCCGTTGATGTTGGATCAATAGTTTTCCCTGTCCACAAGACATGGCTGCACCCGTTGATTGTTGAGTCTTCAGGGTGCACGAATACATATTTCTTGTTGATGTCCGTTCGCAACTCACGCGCCCAACTCACTAATTGTTCGGCTTTGAAATGTTCGAGGCCGGGAAAGTTTTTTTGCGAGTCAATAATCGCATAAAAATTCCCTCCATATGCCACATCTAAAACTAACTCACCTAAGTCCGGGCAGACGGCTGTTATGTTTTCTTCAGCCAGAAATGCTTTAACATTCCTAAGCTTTACTGATTTTACTTTTTTTCCTGCCTGTCCGGCAGGCAGGCCTTCCTGCTTATACTCAACCTTCACCAACCCCGCTGGTGTTTCCAGGTTTAACTGGCCCGGGGTTTTTGGCGTAACTAATCCATGTTCAATAGCGATGGTGACGGTTCCTATGCTTCCATGTCCACACATGGGCAGGCAGCCACTGGTTTCGATAAATAAAACTCCAATGTCATTGGCCGGATCGGTGGGCGGATACAAAATACTTCCGCTCATCATATCATGACCGCGCGGTTCGAACATTAGGCCTTTTCTGATCCAATCGTATTCCTTTAAAAAGTGCTGACGCTTCTCACTCATGTTTTTTCCCTGAAGAATGGGGCCACCTTCAGCCACCAACCGAACCGGGTTTCCACAGGTGTGTGCGTCTATGCAAACGAAAGTTTTATTCATGTGGCACTTAATTGAAAATGATTAGTGTTTCAAAGTTAATCGAGTCCATCAACTTTGCATCATGGTAGTTTGATTCGGGTTTCCGATAGTTTTTAATGGCAAGAGAAGGCAAGGTCTCACAAAGAACACGAAGGAGGACACAATGGGCACAAGGTTGGAGTTCTTCGTGTTCGTTGTGCTTCCCTGCCTGTCCGGCAGGCAGGGTTGTGACCTTCGTGACCCCTAAGCTTACAATGCAAAACTGTCGTACACGCGGATAATTGCAGAGACTCACAATTGTCCGTCTCTACGTAGATTTGTGATTCCACAATCTAAAAATGAAAAGCCGCCAGGCGCTCTTTCTTAATTTCGATATCCAGGCTCAGCCCGATGAGGTGACTTGCGGGCCTACATGCCTGCATGCTTTATATGAATACTATCGCGACAAAATTTCTTTGAAGCAGGTTATCGGGGAAGTAAAATCATTGAAGAGCGGGGGAACGCTGGCCGTTATGCTTGGCAACCATGCCCTCAGGCGAGGTTATAAAGCTACCATCTTCACGTATAACTGGAATGTGTTCGATCCATCGTGGGGCAGATTGCCTTCGCGGAAAATGGTGGACATGCTGCGCCAGCAAATGCGGTTCAAATTTCACAAACGAAAATTGCAAGTGGACTCCAAGGCCTATATCAAATTTCTGGAGATGGGCGGAAAGGTTTCTTTCGAAGAACTGGGACCAAGCCTGATTAAAAAATATTTAAGGCAGCAGGTGCCTGTTCTGGCCGGCCTGAGCGCCACCCACCTCTATTTAACTCCGCGCGAGATTCCAGAGAACAATAAATACCACAGCACCAAGGGCGAGCCGGTGGGTCATTTTGTGATTCTCAACGGATATGACGATCGCACCAAATGTGCCTATATTGCAGACCCAATGAACCCCAACCCGCTAAAGAGTCAATATTACAGTGTTAATTTCGACCGGCTTATTAACAGCATCATGCTTGGCATTGTTACCTACGACTCGAACCTGCTGGTCATAGAGCCCCGATGAGCCATGTTGAAATGTATTGATCACCGATCCCAAATTTTCGAATTTCAATTTTCAATTTTCTAATTACCCATGCCGAAGTTGATTGTGGTTGACAAGCCCGAGTCGTGGAATTTTCAACTCGATGATGTAGAGGTGATCTCCCCCGAAAAGTATATTACCGGTGAGTGGTATCAAACGACCCGTAATCTCAAAGTGATAAACTTATGCAAGTCGTATCAATATCAATCGGAGGGTTACTATGTTTCCATGCTGGCCGAAGCGCGCGGGCACAAGGTGCTGCCCGAGGCTTCTACCCTTCAGGACCTTCGCTTTCCATCTATTATTCGCGATGATGCCTTTGACTTTGACGCTCTCATCCAAACCACGTTCAAGACCGAACCCTATGACAAGGTTGAATTCAATATTTACTTTGGCCATACTCAATCCGAAAACTTAGACAAGCTGGCCCTCCAACTTTTCCAAATGGTTCAGGCCCCATCCTTGAGGGCCACATTCTCCAAAAAAAACAAATGGGTGCTGCAGGGCCTTCGGCAGGTAAACCTTGTAGATGTGCCCGAAACAGACCATCCGCTCCTGGCCAGGGCATTGGAAATTTACCTTCAGCGAAAGCGTGATTTCAGATTGGGGAAAAAGAAGTATGATCTGGCCATCCTGGTGAACCCCGAAGATCCTTACCCACCATCGGGCGCCAAGGCGCTGAAGCGATTTTATAAAGCTGCATTTGAAGCCGGTATCAATGCCGAGTTCATCACGAAAAATGATTTTGACAAACTCATCCAGTTCGATGCGCTGTTTATCCGGGAGACTACCAACGTGAAC
>JAYUHI010000296.1:0-4199 GCA_043767095.1 Bacteroidota bacterium | reverse complement strand
ATCAATGCCCGCAGCGTTGGCATTGATCAGGGGCATGGCCACAATGTTTTTTGCCTTTTCTCCTTTTGCTTTTTTGCTCATAACTTTAAGGTTTAATGGTTTGTGATTGTGATCAAAAAATCCTGCTTGCCTGTCTGCATAAGGAATTTACTCTTCTATACGGGCTCGAACTCCCAATTGAAAACTCAAGGTGCAAACAGAACCATACTTAGTAATGAACTTTGATATTTCACTGTTTTGAAGGGTCTTGCTGCAAGGGATTTTTTTTCAAAGTTATTATTCTCAAAACACAGGGCGCGCCCTGTCGGGATACTTAGTGGAAAAACGGTGCGCGCCCGGGTAATACCTTATTACCTTATTGATCTTTGGAAAATAAGGGAATAAGGTTCGACATCATTGACCTTTGCATTTCTACTAAGGTTATATTGAGATGCGCGGCATTTGATTTTTAAGGAAAAAAAAAGATTGTCTCCTAACCAATATACCGGAGACATTTAATTTTCGTGCTTGGTTTCGGTCTTGGAGCCTTAGTAAAAATGATTTAGCCACGAAGGTCATAAAGCCACCATGGGTCACAAAATAATTCAAACGCTGTATGAAATAATAGACAATGCCAACAATTCACATATTAGGAATTCTTTTCCGGATGTAACAACACGCCTTTTACAATCATGAACTGTGCGATAATGTATGTTGCCATTACCGCAAGGGAAGCCAGATAAAATGCTGAGTAGAATTTATTGATAGCCAGCAACGAATCAGACAACATGAAAAAAATTGCGCCTGCTAACACCCAGCCGAAACTGGTTCTTGTCGTGCGCCCGATTCGCAGCAACGCGTAAGAAACCATAAGCATCAAAATGATGGAATAAATCATCACGGGCATTCTCAAATTGCCCAGCACCGGGTATAGCACAACCATCAATCCGGTTCCGGCCAGCAGCACCGGAAAAACATACCGGACTTTTTGTGTTGCCAACAAATGACTTTCCTGTTCCCATACCATTTGCCGGAAACTAAAGATGTAGAACAAGTGGCCAATCAGGAAAGCAACCAGCCCGAGGATAAAAAATAATTCATCCTGGCCAGTGAACATCAAAAGGAAATCACCTGTCCAGCAAAAGAATAACGCCCGGATGAAGGAGGCATTCCGCGGACTAGCCTCTGATAAATAGTATCCGATGAGCGTGAGCATGATAGCCGTTTTGAATATATAATGCGATGGGAAGTCGCCTATGATAGAAATAATTTCGCCCAGGCTTACCACCATAAAAGCTAAAAGAAACCAACGCGACCTTTTCATTTTTTAGGATTTGAAGATCAGATACACCAAAGCTAACAAAGCCAGTACGCTCCCTGTTCCAAATGCGAGTAGAAAATTTTCAGGATTGTTGTTGTAGGTGAATCCGGAAATGATGGCGCCTAACCCGATGCCCAGTTCGAGGGCGATGTAAAGCGACCCAAATGCACGACCCCTGTTGTTATCATTGCTTAAGTCCGTTACCCACGCGAAAAGGGTGGGTGAGTTCATTCCATAAGCAACTCCATACAATAAACCGCCAGTCCAAAGTATCCACTGTTCGGATGCCACACCAATAATGATCATCGATAAAGCAATGAGTGTGGTTGAGATTTTCAGCACCAATCTTCGGCCATAACGATCAGACATTCGTCCGGCAACAATCCTGACGGCCACCGATGCGAGCGTGAACCCCGTGAATACAACTCCCTTATTTAAAAGCCCCACTTGTTTGCTCAGATCGGGAATGAGCGTAAGCATCACACCAAAAGAGTAGGTGCTCAGGGCCATGATAATACAGGGAATCAAAACGCTGGGCTCATATAAATCCGTTCTCGTTATTTTCAGATGGTGGTGATTAAAATCCTCTTTGTTGGGCAAGGTTTCTTTCACTCCAACAAAAACAATAACAGCCAGGAGGCCGAAAAAAGATGAGCAATAAAACATAGCATCGAGCGAATAATGAACCGCCACCCATCCACCAATGGCAGGACTGCCGGCCATGCCAAGCGTGCCGAAAGTACTCAACAAGCCCATGGCTTCGCCTCTTTTTTCAGGGGGAACGATGTCGGCAATGTAAGCGGTGAAACCAGTAGGCGTGAAGCCGGTTGAGAACCCGTGAAAGAACCGGAGCAGAAAAAATCCATACATAGACGTGAGCGCAGGATAGATCAGTGAGCAAATCAGACACACCAGCGAACCGAAAATCATAACGGGTATTCGTCCGATTCTATCGGCCAATTTTCCGCTGAACGGTCTGGAGATCATGGCCGTGAGCGTGAAAAGCGAAATGATCAGCCCTTTATACTTCGCGCCTCCCAGGTTGGTGAGAAATTCCGGAAGCTCGGGCAAAATCATATTGAGACTGCCAAAGAAAAAAAATGAGCTGAGGCACAAGAGCCAGAATTGCGCGGAGTAGGTTTTTAAATTCATGAAAGTAAATCAATATTTACTTTGCGCACGGAGGACACAGAGTTCACTGAGAAATGCATGAATTCATCTCCGTGTACTCTGTGGTCTCCGTGCGAATTACTCATGAAGGTGTTGCACTCTCCTGCGCCTCCAGCAAAAATGCTTTGATGAAATTGTCGAGGTCTCCATCAAGAACTTTGTGGGCATCGGTGCGCTCTTCACCCGTGCGGGCGTCTTTCACGAGCTTGTAGGGATGTAGTACATAGTTGCGTATCTGCGAGCCAAAATCTATTTTCATTTTCCCGGCTTCAACTTTATCTCGCTCTGCACTTCTCTTCTCCATTTCTAATTGGTAGAGTTTGGACTTCAGCATTTGCATGGCCTTCTCGCGGTTGGCATGTTGCGAACGCTCCACCTGGCACACGATTACAATGCCCGTAGGTTTGTGGGTGAGTTGCACTTTCGTTTCTACTTTGTTCACGTTCTGCCCACCGGCTCCACCGGAGCGGGAAGTCTGCAACTCCACATCAGCCGGATTGATTTCAATGTTGATGGTATCATCCACAACCGGATACACGAACACTGAGGCAAAAGAAGTGTGCCGTCTTTGATTGGAATCGAAAGGCGAGATGCGCACCAACCGGTGCACCCCAATTTCCGATTTCAATTTCCCGTACGCGAACGGGCCATCAATTTCCAATGTTGCGGATTTGATACCGGCCACCTCGCCTGACTGGTAGTTCACTTGTGTTACTTTGTAATCTTTGCTTTCGCCCCACATAATATACATGCGGTTGAGCATCTGGGCCCAATCCTGGCTCTCGGTTCCACCCGCCCCGGGGTTGATTTCGACCATAGCGCTAAGCTGGTCTTCCTCACTTCCCAGCATTTTTTTGAACTCCAAATCCTCAACGGCTTTGGCTGCCTTCTGAAAATCTTTTTCAAGTTCCGCATCGGTGGTTTCACCGGCATCGTGAAACTCGTTCAACACTTCAAGGTCATCTATTTGCTTGGATAGTCTGTCGAATGAGTCTGTCCAGATTTTTTTGGATCGAATGCTTTTCAGGAGAGTCTCGGCTTGCTTGGAGTTGTTCCAGAAATCGGCCTGGTGGGTAATACGTTCTTCGTCTTCAATTTCTGTTTTCTTGCGATCGTAGTCAAAGATACCTCCGTAAGGCGGAGGTGCGTCCCTTTAAATCTTTCAGTTGGTCGGTGGTCATGGATAAAAAATTTTCGGGGCAAAGGTAAGGAAGGATTGGGTTTATCCGAGGGGAAAAATCCGTATCTTAGCAATTGTTTTTAACCGTATGAATAAGCCCAATCTCCGTAAAGAATTATTCTGGGACTCTGATCAATCTCAGTTGGATTATCAGTTCCATGCCGATGCTATAATAGTAAGGGTGTTGGAAAGAGGCCATCTTCAGGACTGGAATGAGATCAAGCGGTTTTACGGACATGAGAGAATTAGAGTGGCTGCTTTAACGGCCCGGAATCTTTCAAAGAAAACCCTTCACTTTGTTGCCAGCCTTTACGAACTGCCCATAGAAAAATTCAGATGTTACAATTCAAATCTGTTCCCGGAGCTACATTGGATGTATTGATGTTGCTGATGAAGCAAAGCTTCCTCAGCGATTTTTATTTAGTTGGCGGAACAAAAAAAACCCTTTATGGGACCTCTAATAACTCACGAATGAATACAAATAGAACGCTGATGACACTGATTGGGCAGATTATCGCTGATAAAATCATAATTTATCATAATCATCTG
>JAYUHI010000295.1:0-4202 GCA_043767095.1 Bacteroidota bacterium | reverse complement strand
GCTAAAGGAAAAGCCGTTGTGTATTTTATGCGAATATCCGCTGCGGAATTCGCAATCAAGTTTAGCTATTTCGACAATGATAAATTCATTGGAGAGTTCAATGGGTCAAAATATATGCGCTACGAATGTGAGCCTGGAGAACATTTATTTTGGGTGAACATGGCAGGGCTTAGAGATTTTATTACTGCAGAGCTGGAAGTCGGGAAAATTTATTTTGTTGAGGTGAAACCCGTGATGAACGTTCTCTATTCGGAATGGCAATTGTTTCCGGTTGATCCGAAAGATGTAAAGAAGTTAAGTAAGATTGAAAATCTTATCAGTAAGAAACCTTCTCAAATCTTTTCAGAAAGTGAGTTAGAGAGTGAGAACCGGAACTTAAAGAATGAAATTAAAAAAGGCATGGCTAAGTATCAGGAACATATTAAGAAAGGTAAAAAAATCAAGCGACTTGAAAAAAATATGTTCTACGAAAAAAATTAAGAACCATGAAAAGATTGAGTTTTTACCTCGTTGTCTTTTGCGTTTTAGCGGAGACCTCATCGCTCCACGCTTATGAAACAGACGGCCATTACTGGACTGTATTGGTGGTAGCCACGATGCTAAATATTTCGGATGCCAGGGAAATAGCTTTTCATGCCGAGTATCCGGATAACGTGGTTAATGCAGATGGTTATATAACCGGTGGCCGCTACACCTTTCTTTTTCCACGGTCGCAAAAAATAGTCCATGCCTTAACCGGAGGCAACCCGGAAGAAGAAAGGGAATTGTCCATAAGCCTGTTCCTGACAGCGCATACGGTAATTGAAAAAGGAAGAGCCGCGCACCGGTTGGGCGACAGTTTTGCACATACCAACGATAATACAGGCCAAATGTATCCGCATATCATTGGTCATGTTTTTCATGGGCAACAGCCCGACAAAATCAAAAACAGTCCCGGCAAGTACCTGGAATACGTTCGCACATTAGTGGAAGCTTTAGGAGGAAGGGATGCCTCCATTGACATGACCGTATTTGAATACCTGGCCAAGACCGGACTCAGCACCGATGCGAACGTTGCCATCTTGAAAGTTGAGTATAATGTTATTACTGGCTCACCGGCACTCCATATTACGGATGTTCAAATAAGCTGCGCTGAAAACTATCTAACTGAAAGACTTTGTGATGAAGTTAATCCGTTTGTTACCCATCAGGATATTGACGGCAAAGGGCGAGTATCCAACACTATTGTTCTGAGAGTTACCGCAAAAAATATTATTGAAAAATTTCATCAGCCATTAGGCAGTGCCGTACCCACATTTGTAACGCCAAAAGAAATTGTGCGTAAAGGATTTTATTTTTCCCTCGCAGCTGGCCCTGTGTTTGGAACTATTAGAAGCATTGACAACCTGGGCAGTAAGATTCACATTGAAGGCGATGGAGTCAACCTGGAGGTTCAGACAGGGGGTGCCATAAAAGAAAACCTCTTTCTACACGCAACACTCACCACTAAAATCATTGGGGCGCCAGCCATCACCGGTTCCAAACTTAATACGACATCATCTTTCAGTGAAACGCTTACTGGAATAGGGCTTACCCGGTATTTCCATAATAACACGTTTATCAGCGGCAACATGGGCCTGGGAAAATTCTCCTGGACCGACATGAACCAGAACTTTTTTCATACCGATCCTGGATTTTCCTTTCAAGTGAAAGCCGGCAAAGAATTTTGGGTTTCGCAAAAATGCTTACTGGGGCTTTCAGCCAGTTACAGTCGCACAGCGCTACATAATAATACGTCATCAGAACATTTGAGTGAGAAATGGCGCAGCAGTCGTTTTGGCTTTATGATCAATATGAGCCGTATGCATAAAGTTGTGAAGTCAACAGTATTCTGATTTTACTTTATCAATCCCACCGTCATGAATAAAAATAAATCTAAATTCCCGTCACTTGTTTGCCTGGTTTACTGCCTCTGCCTTATCTCCATATTCTCGCCAGCACAATCTTTAGAAATCTTAGATAAGACCAATGACTTGCCGATTATTAACCGAATCGGACAATCCTATCACATTATTTATAAAGTATCGGCCAGGCGAATGAATCAATCCATCAAAAGAAAAATAGGTTTGCCAAATGAGTCTGCAGAATCAACCTCCATTTTCAGACTTATTTATTTTGACACACTACTGAATGTGAAAGACACCACCCTTATTCACTTGGCAGGCCGTTGTCAGGCTTTGTCTTATGCGAACGATGGCGTCACCAGCTATATTCTTTTTAAAACTAAAAATGGATTGGTACTCTATACCTATAAGGAAGCCAATCATGAGCAGCAATATTCGGCACTGGGCATTCCAAACATTAAACCGTTAAAACATTTTCAGTATGGGCTTGCTGCGTCAACCAATGGTGGCGGGGTTTATTTCTACCGGCAATCGAGCAAAAGAAACATTGAAGTGGTGCGCTACAGCGAAGAAGGAAAAAGGGTTTGGTCAAAATTATTTTTACGGAACGATATGCCCTTTAAGCTCATGTTTATGATGAACACCTCGCGATTGATAGTCATGCAAAACGGCAAACCACTCAAAAGAAATCAGTTGCTTGCCGTAACTGTGCTGGATGCCAACACTGGAGCCGAACTGGCCACAACCGATTACACTAAACAGCCGGAAAGTTTTACCACCGACAATTTTTTTATTGCGTCTGATTCAAGCATTTGGATTACCGGGAGGGCCTTCACAGGAAAAAAAGTCAGCCAGTGGAAAACCGGCAGACCTTATATTATGAATTACACAGACGAAGGCGATGCTCATGAAATTGATTTCGACCGGACGTCCTTGAAGATGACCAGATTTATTTGGGAAGCCATGGCCTATGATGCTGAAGGCCGGCATTATTTGGTTGGCGAAACTTTTACGAGCGGATCGCTGGGAGGGTATATCACCAAAATAGTGTTCGCCTCTCCCTTCTTATTGCTGGAGGCTATGGTTACCGGCAGGTCAACCAATAGTTTAACAGGATCATTGGTGGATAATACTAAACTCCACTTTCAGGATGTGGTTTATATGCCGGTTGTCGATAGTGGCCAACATAATGCCCCCCGTTTTTTGCACCTCACCCCAAAGACCTACACCCACAGGGGTTTCATGCATACCTATCCGCTCGCGCAACTGGCCCCGAACAGACTGGTGGGTTCCAATCATTTTGGTCAGGTCTTCTTCAAAGATCAGAACTCTGTAAAAGAATTAGATCTGAACCAGTTTACTTTCAACAACACTGCCCTTACCATGACGGGAACCTCCATCTTCATTTCGAAAGATTACTCCATTCAAATGAATATGTCATTAATGAAAAATTCTTACTCCCTAAAAGTGGTGAAATGAAAAAGTTTATTTTCCTGGCTTATGTTTTGATTTTGTCGCAACGAGCCAGCGGCCAGGTGGTGTTTGGTAATAAAGCCAAAGAGAAGGAGGTTATGTCTGGGTTTTTGTTGACAGCTTCCCTTCAGGCCGGTGGCGGGGGAATAAACCCTAAAGAAGTAAACCGCTATATCGAAAAATATATGTTAGATAATGGGTTTGAGGGGGCGGTGGTATGGGCTAACATTCTTAACCCATTGAAACATTACTCCATATCCGACTATAATCTGACCAGTCAAACATCACTCAATTTTTCGCTTGTCCTGCAACCAGCAAAAAAAGTTAAGGTTCGGCTCCTGTATGAATATGCGAAGAGCCCTAAAAAGAAAACAAGCCTTTCCGTTGGAGATCTTGATTCTGATTTTGATTTGCATCGTCACTCTCTTGGGATTATGGGTCAATACTATTTCCCGATAAAAGATTACCACCACTTGTTTGCCGGGGCAGGCATTATAAAACACAACATGACTTTCGAACTGTTTAAGGCGAATGCCACAGGCTACCGGTTTGAGCTTGGCTACAGTGCGATGTTGTATTTTATGGAGGCCGACTTTTTCTTATTTGCTGATTTTGTTAGCAGGCCGGTTTCAGGATCGTATGGAACAGATGGCCCTGCTTCTATAGATTTCTCCGGGGTCTCTTTTGGGATGAGAATTACCCCGTGGTTTGGAAGGTTTTAAATAAACAGCATGTTACCCTATCAAAGAATCAGAATCAAAATGAAATAATTAATAACCCTTAACTCTATCAACTATGGAAAATTTAACATTTCTCGAAGTCTATCTGGTAACTGTGATAGCATGC
>JAYUHI010000294.1:0-4205 GCA_043767095.1 Bacteroidota bacterium | reverse complement strand
AAAGAGGTCGTGCAGAGAGAATCAAAGAGCATTTTTATAAAACTCAATTCCAGTAAGGAAATAAATTTTTTTTAGCGGGTTATTAGAGATGCCCATATTTTTGATTTTAATGCAGGGATAGATGAAATCTTCTTCACCGATGATGCAGCCGTATTGACTTACTCTCCCGGCAGAATTTCTCCGGCAGCCAGCGTTTGTTTTATGCTTTTTGGTTTTTCTCTATTCTTCAGAGGCAGCCAAAAACTTGCCCCGTTCATTTTTCAAATACTGAATCTGCTCGGCATTGCTGTCGCCTTTATCTCTCTCTTTGCCTATTTGTTTGGCGTAAAAAAATTATTGGAATTTCCAGGGTACAACGTAATCGCCTTTCATACCGCCATTTGTTTTGGGTGCCTGATGCTGGCCGCTTTATTTTCCAGCCCTGAAGCCGGCTTCATGAAGTTAATCAGTAGCGGCACACTGGGCGGAAGGTTATTTCGAAATAGTTTCCCGCTTATCTTTTTTATTATCCTCCTCATCGGCTGGCTTCGTATTAAGGGTGAACAGGCGGGCATGTATGATTCAGAGTTTGGCGTTTCCATTTACAGCATGTTTGTCATTCTGGTTTTCGGAATCATACTTTTCATCAATGCTTCCGCTTTAACCCAATCCGAAGAAAGCCTGAAGCGATCAGAAAATCACCTCCGCTCCATTTTTGAAAACTCTTCCAATGGTTTTTTACTGATTGATACCACGTATGCTGTTCTTGAGTTCAACAGCATCTTCAATCAATTTGCCATGCTTGCATTTGGCGGAAGCTTTAAGCAAGGTGACAATTTAGTAGCCGGTGCCCCTGCCGCCAAGCGCGAGAATATAAAAGCTGTACTGAACATGGTATTTTCAGGTAAGGAAGTGAGATACGAATCCTCCTACCCAAAACCCGATGGAAATGTTATCGTTTTCAGTGTGATAGTGAGCCCGGTTATTACTCCGGAAAAAAAAGTTGAAGGAGCCTGTTTTACCATCGAAGATATCAGCGCACGAAAAAGAAAGGAGGAGGAACTGAATCAATACAAACATTTTTTTAATAGCAGCAACGACCTGGCTTGCATTGCCAATGTAGACGGATACTTTGAACTTTTAAATCCGAATTTTGAAAAAGTTCTTGGATACCCCCTTAATGAACTGCTTTCCAAACCGTTTGTTGATTTTATTCATCCGGAGGACATCGATGCAGCCCTTAAGGAAGTCGTAAAACTTCAGGGCGGAGCCCTCACTATTAATTTTACAAACCGTTACCGAAAAGCGGATGGCGGTTACATTTGGCTGGAGTGGAATGCATCTCCTGACCCGGTTTCAGGAAAACTATACGCCCTTGCGCGTGATATTACCGAGCGCAAAAAAGCCGAAGCAGAAATTCTTGAGCTCAACAACGAGCTTGAAAATAAAGTACAAGAACGTACTGCCCAATACGAAGCCGTGAATAAAGAATTAGAAGCGTTTACCTATTCGGTTTCGCACGACCTGCGGGCGCCCCTGCGCGCGGTAAACAGCTATGCACAAATTCTGGCGAATGATCATGCCGAAAATATAGATGGAGACGGAAGGCTGGTCCTGGAAAACATACTCTATAATAACAACAAAATGGGAATGCTGGTGGATGACCTGCTGGCCTTCTCCCGGCTCGGGAAAAAAGAGCTGGATAAAACGCAGGTTAACATGAATGAACTGGCAGAAGCAGTGGTGAACGATATAAACAGAACTGTTAAACATAAAGCAACCATTAAGCTGGGCCGTTTGCCGGATGTGCTGGGCGATTACAGTTTGCTCTACCATGTGCTGCATAATCTGTTGTCGAATGCCATTAAATATTCATCAAAAAAAGAACAGCCGGTTATAGAACTGTTTGCGGAAGAAAAGAAAGGGAAAACTGTTTTTGCGGTGAAAGATAACGGGGCCGGGTTTGATATGCGGTTTTCAGACAAATTATTTGGCGTGTTCCAGCGCCTGCATTCGGAGGAAGAATTTGAAGGCAACGGGGTGGGCCTGGCCATTGTGCAGCGCATTATAAACAAACACGGGGGCGAGGTAAGCGGAGAGGGCAAACAAAACGAAGGGGCTACATTTTATTTCACAGTAAACTAAAATCAACAATCATGAACCAGGGAACAGAAATCATCTTAGTAGAAGACAATAAAAGCGATGCGGATTTAACCGTCAGGGCATTACGAAAAAATAACCTGGCTAACCGGATCCTGCATTTAACAGACGGGCAGCAGGCGCTGGATTATTTTTTTCCGGAGGAACCCATTGCCGCAACCGGCAAACCGAATTTTCCCAAAGTAATTTTCCTTGACCTGAAAATGCCCAAAGTAAGCGGCATTGAAGTATTGCGAAGAATAAAAGCCGATGACCGGACCAAACTAATACCGGTGGTGGTGCTTACTTCGTCAAAAGAAGACCCCGACATAAAAGAGTGCTACCAGCTTGGGGTAAACAGCTATGTGGTGAAACCCCTGGTATTCGATGAATTTGTAAAAGTCATTTCACACCTGGGTTTGTATTGGATGGTTATGAATCAAACGAAAGAATAAATTTAACATGAGCGCATATAACATATTACATCTGGAAGATTCAAAAACCGATGCCGACCTGGTAAAAAGGTTGTTGCATAAAGCAGGGCTTGATTTCAGGTATTTTCTGGCTCCGGATAAAGAATCATATCTGCGTGGGTTAAGTGAGTTTACACCCAATGTTATTTTGTCGGATCACACCCTGCCCGGTTTTAATTCGAAGATGGCGTATGAGATTTACACAGAAAAAAAACTGATCATCCCCTTTATTCTGGTTACGGGAACCGTGTCGGAAGAATTTGCGGTGGACATGATGAAAACAGGAGTTGATGATTATTTGCTGAAGAGCAATTTGCAACGATTGCCGCAAGCCATTACGCAGGCTTACCAGAAAAGAGAAAACAGTAAAAAAATAAAAGCAGCCGAAACAGCCCTTATTAAATCCAATCATTTATTTAATGCGGCTTTCTTCACCAACCCTACACCCATGATTATTTCGCGCGTGCGCGATGGTCAGTTCATAGAAGTGAACCCCAGTTTCGTGGCACTGATGGAATACTCCCGCGAAGAACTAATTGGTAAAACCTCCATGGAACTGAACATGTATGATCCCGGCAAGCGGGCAATGTTCCTGAGCAAGCTGGCCACCCTGAGCCATTTGAAAAATGAGGAAAACCTGATGCGGACCAAGTCAGGCAAATGGAAGACCGTTTTGTTTTCTGTGGCGCCCATTGAATTAGAGGATGAACCCGGCATGTTGATCACACTCCTGGACATGACCGGCCTTCGCGATGCCGAGCACAGCTACCGGAATATTTTTGAAAATACCCAGGAAGGCATTTATCAAAGCAGCCCCGAAGGGCGGTTCATCCGGTGTAACCCGGCCATGGCCAAAATGTTTGGGTACGCTTCCGCAGAAGAATTGATCGCCTCTGTTAAAGACATCGCCAGAGAGATTTATGCAGATCCGCAGGATCGAATTAACATGAGGGCCTTGGTTAAACAGGAGACGAAAGTAATTGGTTATGAATTTAAAGCCCTGAAGAAGAATAAAGAAACCATTTGGGTGAAGGCCAATATTCATATCAACAAGGATGCGAAAGGAGCGATTCAATATTATGAGGGCACCCTGGAAGACATTACCAAACGCAAAGAAGCGGAAGAAAGGTTGGCTCAATCCTATGAACGCTTCAAACTGCTGGCCGAAAACATGTCGGATATGGTGGGCCTGCATAATCCGCAGGGAGATTATACGTATGTCAGTCCATCGTGCGAAAAAATTCTTGGCTATAAACCCGAAGAATTAATTGGAGTAAGCCCATTTTCCATCATGCACCCCGAAGATTTGGAAGTAACAACTAAGGTTTATGAGAAATGTTTTTTAACCGAGGCAAGCCAAACGGTTGAGCATCGCTTTAAAGCTAAGAACGGTGACTATATCTGGCTTGAATCTACTTGTGTTTCAACCTTTAACGAAGAAAAAACGGAAGTTATACGAATACAATCCGCATCCAGGGATATTTCTGAATGGAAAAAGTCAGAAGAAAAATTAAATGAATACCTTAAATCCGCAGGCTAAAACTTTTGAAGGCTCGCGGAAAATACAGGTAACAAAGTTCAGCAAAATTGTTTGGTAATCACAGCACCCGGAGT
>JAYUHI010000293.1:0-4215 GCA_043767095.1 Bacteroidota bacterium | reverse complement strand
AATATTATGTTCAGAACGATGTGGTGGTTGGGTCAGCCTTTATAGCGGATGTATTCTTGAATGCCAAATTAAAACGCGGCAGACTCTTCGTTAAGTACCATAATATTGCCCAGGCTTTTAAAGGAACCGGATATTTGATCACACCTGGTTATCCCGGACAACGGAACATACTCGATTTCGGGTTTGAACTGCTCTTGTTTGATTGACTCAGGGAATGGAACGCTGATGACGCAGATCAATATGATCAATATGATGAAATACAGGATCCCATTTAAATCATAAAAATCATAACAATCAGCGTCATCAGCGTTCTATAATTGAATTCGATAATGCAAAAAACAGGAATGGAACGCTGATGACGCAGATCAATATGATGAAATGCAGATAATTTATAAACAAAGCAGAATTCCATTGAATCATAAAAATCATAACAATCAGCGTCATCAGCGTTCTATTCATTAAACGCAGATAATTATAAACAAAGCAGAATTCCATTGAATCAAAAAAATCATAAAAATCAGCGTCATCAGCGTTCTATAATAGCTGATGATGCAGATCAAAGACTCAAGACTGATAAGCACGTGCTGGGTTTAGAGCTGCCCACCGATCCGCGCTGGGTGAACATCGCGGAGATGAATATCAAAGAAATATTGATTGATCATGCTTACTGCGAACAGAAAGCCGCTTCTTCCTGTATTTCACTAATCGTTCAGTTTTCTGAAAAAGAAAAATTAGTAGAAATAGTTACGCCCGTTGTGGCCGAGGAGTGGAGGCATTTTGAAATGGTGCTTAAAAAGTTGAGGGAACGAGGGTGGAGTCTTGGCAAGCCCCGAAAGGATGAGTACGTAGAAAAAATTACTTCTATCCAAAAGAAGGGAGGCAGCAGGGAGGATCAGCTCGTGGAAAAATTATTATTGAATGCCCTGATTGAGGCACGCAGTTGTGAACGTTTCCGGTTGCTGTGGAAAGAAATCCAGGATGCTGACTTGCAGCAGTTTTATTATGACCTGATGGTGGCAGAGGCCAGTCATTACAAGAATTTTATTTCACTGGCCAAAGAATATCACGATCCAGATTACGTAATGAAACGCTGGCGCGAATGGCTGGCCGCTGAAGGTGAGATTGTGAAAAACCTGGAAGTGAGAGGGGATAGGATGCATTAGAATCGACTTCATCAATCGACTTCAAATTTCCTTTCTGCCGGACAGGTCGGGAATTTCGAATGATGAATGTTGATTTTTGATTTGTGAAGTATAGCTACTACATCTTGGGTTCAGGCTTGTAAGTTAGTATTATGAGATATATCATGGCTTGTTATTTCATTCTTTTCATCAATTGCGCGATGTCGCAAACCGTTTTAGGCCAATGGAAAACCATTGACGATAAAACAAAGGAAACTAAATCTATTGTCGAAATATTCGAGCGGGACGGCAAAGTGCACGGGCGCATCATTAAACTATTCCGAAAGCCAAATGAAGACCCGGACCCTATTTGTGAGGAATGCGATGAGGACGATCCGCGTTACAAAAAGAAAGTGATAGGTATGGAAATTATGAAGAACATGGAGAAGGACGATGATGAATACTCTGGGGGTGAAATCCTTGATCCTGATAATGGGGAAGTGTATCGTTGTAAAATATGGCTGGAAGGAAAAGATTTAAAGTTGCGTGGATACATAGGGCCTTTTTATCGCACACAGACGTGGATTAAATTTGAATAGGCAACGTTCAATCCACATCCAAAATCTAAAATCATAAATCTAAAATCAAAAATTGAATTGTGGATAACCCCGTTGATAAGTTGTTGACTACTTTTCATGAATTTATTTTGAAGAAAAAAATCTTGATGATACGTTTATATCACTAATTCAATAGTTAAGAGTTGGTCAGGCAAAACGGGTGAACAAAAGTTTCCTTTCTCCGGAAAGGGAATGACAAATATCCTGTAGTGCAGGGTTGTGCTTTCGAGAACGGAGTCCGCAAGGAAAACCGGGCGGAGGTTTCGGGGTGAGTAATGCTGGCTGGAACGCCAGTGTGAGAGCTTTAACTTTAGAACGCTGTTTTAGTGTTGATAACTGGCTCCGGTTGGTTTTCAACAAAGACGGGAATGATCAAGCAATTGGTTGTTCCCGTTTTTATTTTGCACCTCACCCCCGGCCCCTCTCCAAAGGAGAGGGGTGCCCTCTTTTAGTGCCTCACGGTGTTGGAAAACAAATGCTCATGTTCTTTAAATCCTAATTGTTCGGTAATGATATGAGTGTTAATAGAATTTTCAATTGAGATTGAATTCAATTGAGATTGAATAAGACAAATGAATCACCACCGCACAAAATTGCTAAAGACGGCACCCCTCTCCGCCCCGGAGAGGGGCCGGGGGTGAGGTAATAATTGGATACCTGTCCGTTCATGTTCAGCTTTTCAAATTCATTTATTTTAATTTGTACCCTAAAACCATTTATGAGAATATCATCCCTTTCCATCTTATGCCTGTCCGCTTTCATGGCCTGCAGCAGCAAGCAAGAGCCGGAGGCCGTACTAAAATCAACCCAGGCCTACTCCATTCCCAGGTTCGAAGACTCAACCACATTTCTCAAAATGAAGGACGCCTTTCCGGTAATTGAAAAAATCTACCGCGAGCAAATGGAGAAAAATCATTTTCCTTCTATTGCGTTTGGTGTGATTGCCAATGGCCAGTTGGTTTACTCGGGAAGTTTTGGATCAACGGATATAAATAATAAAGTGGCGTCATCTTCAAAGGCCCTATACCGCATTGCTTCCATGAGCAAAAGTTTTACTGCCATGGCCATTTTGAAACTGCGTGATGAAGGAAAGCTAAACTTGCTCGATCCTGTTTCAAAATACATTCCTGAGATAAATAAGGCTGGCGCTTTAACCGTTGATGCGCCTGCCATAAACATTCAACATTTGTTAACCATGTCGGCAGGTTTTCCGGAGGACAATCCCTGGGGCGATCGTCAATTGGCGGATTCGGATGAAGCGTTGTTACAGCTCGTCAGCAATGGAATCTCTTTCTCAAATGTTCCCGGAATAAATTTTGAATACAGCAACCTGGGGTTTGCGCTGCTCGGAAAAATCATAACCAACGTGTCGGGCATGCCCTATCAAAAATACATCACCGAAAATATTATGAAGCCCATTGGCATGACCGATTCCAAATGGGAGTATGACGAAGTGCCCAAAGAGCAATTAGCCCACGGCTACCGGTGGGAAGATGACACCCTGCCTGTCCGGCAGGCAGCATGGAAAGAAGAAGGCTTGTTGCACGATGGCTCGTATGGCGCTATGGGCGGATTGATTTGTTCCATTGAAGATTTCAGTAAATACGTGGCGCTGCATTTAAATGCATGGCCACCGAGGGACGATGTAGAAACCGGTCCGGTTAAGCGAAGTTCCATCCGCGAGATGCACCAACCCTGGAGGTTTAATAATTTGTTTTCGGATGCTAAAAATAGAATGGGCGAAAGCTGCCCGGTAGTGGTTGGCTATGGTTATGGTTTGGGTTGGCGGAAAGATTGCAAAGGCACAGTCCGGGTTTCGCACAGTGGAGGGTTGCCCGGCTTTGGAAGTGAGTGGAGGATTTACCCCGAGTATGGCGTGGGTGTAGTATCGTTCAGCAACCGAACGTATGGCGCACCGGGTGCGGCCAACGCCAAAGCGCTGGATACTCTAATTCAAATAGCAGGGCTGAAGCCACGAACGGTATTCGCTTCCGCCATTTTGAGCCAGCGTAAAAATGAAATTGTAAAAGCGCTTCAGTCCTGGGATGAAGCCGAGCTAAACATTTTTGCCGAAAACTTTTTCCTCGATTTATCAAAAGAAAAATGGAAAGCGAATACCGATAAAATTTTTGAAGAAGCCGGACGAATAAAAATGGTTGGCGATGTAAAACCGGAAAATCAACTGAGAGGATCGTTTTTAATCGAGTGCGAGAAGAAACGTGTAGAAGTATTTTTTACACTAACCCCAGAGGCGGAAGCGCTCGTGCAGGAGTTAAGTGTTGAGATTAAGAAAGACTAAATGGTTCTACCTGGGAATTTTGTGAAAGAAAACTTTTGAACCACATAGTTACATAGGCACATAGAAATCCACACATAGGTTAAAATGCCAAAACTACCGTGCCTGTCCGGCAGGCAGGTGTGAAAGCCTATGTGTCTATGTTTCTATTGTGGTTCAAAATTCGGGTCGTAAAAAGAAG
>JAYUHI010000292.1:0-4215 GCA_043767095.1 Bacteroidota bacterium | reverse complement strand
TAATAAATGTTCGTATCATATTATTTTCGATTATGATGGCCTAAATTTTCAGTTCATAGCCAAAGGTAAACAAACCACAGCTCAATGCAACGGAATATCTCCCTCTCTTTCCCCCGTCACCACAACTCTGGGGGGTAACAGTTTATACATCACCGGAGTCACCAATCGCGAAAGCAAAGTAGAGCTGATCAATCCGCCAATTAAAACCAACGCCAATGGTGAGTACAATGGGTTGCCTTCAATCGCCAGAGGAATTAATCCACCGATGGCCGTCATTGAAGTAAGCACAATGGGGACGAACCTGATTTCACCAGCTCGTTCAATTGCCTCCTGAAGTGGCACGCCCCGCTCCCGAAGTTGATTAGTAAAGTCAACTAACAAAATAGAATTCTTCACTTCAATGCCTACCAAAGCAATCAATCCCACTACCGCCACAAACGACATAGGGTTTCCTGTAATCAGTAACATAAGGATTGAACCGATCACGCCCAGCGGAATCACGGAAAGTACAATCATGGTGCTCTTGAAATTACCGAACTCTAAAACCAGAACGGCAATGAATCCAAAAATCGTGATGAGGATTATGGTTTCCAATCCGCCAAAAGATTCCTGCCGGTTCTCAATTTCACCGGCCGCTATGTAAGAATAACCGGGGGGAAACGGAAAAACATCCAGGGCCTTGATGGCCGCATTGTTCACATCGTCATACAAAAATCCACTCTTCACAAAAGAGGTGACGGTAGCGTAACGGATTTTATCATAGTGACGAATCAGGTTGGGAGAGGTTTCAAATTCAACCGTGGCCACTTGCCGGAGTGGTATGGCGGTGCCGTTGAACGAATTCACATACAATTTTTCGAAGACTGAATAATCAGCCAACTCTTGCTGACGAGGAATGCTTACGTTGATGTTGACCTCATCTTGCCCTTCGCCCGGTGTGAACTTCCCGATATTAATTCCGGCAATCCCCAGCCGGACGGTTTTATCAATTTCACTGATGGGTATGCCCAGCATGCCCGCTTTCTCTTTGTTTATTTTTACTTTCAAATCCGTTTGGCGGGTGCCCAGCGGATTCTCAACATATATCGAACCTGGAATTTTTTTTATGATGGATTCAACTTTCATAGACAAGCTTCGAAGGGTATCCAGGTTATCGCCAAAAATCCGGATAGCCACCGGAGCCTCCAACGGTGGGCCCTGTTCAAAATCTTTCACTTTGATTTGAGCATTCGGAAATAATAAAAACTTTTCGCGCAGGCGGTCAATGAGTGCGGTCTTTTCTTCCGGTGATAATTCTGTGCACTGAACAAAAAACTGGCTGTAGCTGGTGGATTCATTGCGTTGAATCTCATTATAATAAATTCGGGGATTGCCTTTTCCCACGTTGGCTGTGTACCATTTGATCTCTTTTATTTTACTCAACTCGCCTTCTACGTATCGGGCAACTCTGTCCGTCTCATCCAGGCTGGCGCTGCTGGGCGTTTCAATGTTGATGAGGAATTGTGGCTTCTCGGAGCGCGGAAACAAACTGAATCCTACCAATGGAAACAAGGCGAGGCTTCCGATAAACAAAACAAAAGCGAACACTAAAGTAATAACCGGATGGCGCAAAGCAGCATGCAGAGCCTTGCCGTATGTTCCGCTGATTACTTTCTTCATGGCACGGAGAAAAATGTTTCCTTCCGGATTGATGTGATTTTTCAATAACCGGCTGGATAAAAAAGGCACGATGGTGAGTGACACAAAAAGGGAAGCGAGCACCGTGCTGATCACAGCCATCGGGAGGCTGCGGATAAAATCGCCTGCCGCTTCGGGTAAAAACATGAGGGGAAGAAAGGCGAGGATAAGCGTTGCCGTGCAACCCACCACGGCCAACCCGATTTGTTTGGTGGCTTCGATGGAGGCTTGCATTTTCGTGCGCCCGGCCCGCAGGTAGCGTTCAATGTTTTCAATTACTACAATCGAATCATCCACTAAAATACCAAGCGATACAATCAACCCCACTACACTTAATTGATTGATGGTGAACCCCAGCATGTCTAAGAAAAACAAACCGGTGAAAATGGAAAGCGGAATGGAAATCATCACTACCAGTGCCGCGCGATTGCCGAGCGGCAGCAGGGTTATTGACACCAGCAGGATGGCAATCAAAAAATCTTTACTGAATTGGATTAGCCTTTTGGAAACACCAGCCGACTGATCAAAATTTTTCACCAGTGTAATGTGCGGGGGCAAAGTCTTGGAAAAGTTTTCGAAGACAGGGTTCACCTGGTCGGCCACGGTAAAAATATTTTGACCTTCCTTTTGATTGGCCGTGATCAGCACAGCCCTTCTGCCGTTTAGCCGGGTGATGTGCGCCCGGTCTTCATAACCATCTTCCACCGTAGCAATGTCTTTCAGCAAAACAATTTTACCGTAAGCCGAATAGACAATGGTGTTTTTGATTTCATCCACGCTTTTGTAATCCCCGCTGGTCTTCACGTTGAACTTGCGCGTATTCACCTGCACATTGCCTCCGGGGATATTTACGTTCTCACTTTGCAACGCACCCATCACCGCATTCACCGGAATATGGTTCAACGCCATCTTCTCTATATTGAGTGACACTCGTACTTGCTGATCGGGGTAGCCATGGGTGGCGATGCCTTTCAACCCTTTGATTTTTTCCAACTCATCTTCCAGCCGCTCCACATGACTTTCCAACTCGCGGTATGATGCGGTTTCCGAAACCAGGGCCACCTGGAAAATGGCTACATCCGTAGAACTGAATTTTAAGATTTTGATGTCGAAAATATCCTGGGGAAGCTCGCCCCGAAGGGCATTCATCTCGCGTACAATCTCCTGGTATTTTTCATCGGCATCCACTCCATATTTATATTCCACCCGAAATACAGCAAGCCCGTCATTCACACCGGTGATCAGTTTCTTTACGTCTTCCAACTCATTAATTTTCTTTTCAATCGGATCGACCACGAGTTTTTCCATATCCACGGGGCTGGTGCCGGGATAAATCACGGCAATGGAGAACGCAGGTTGAACCATTTCGGGGTCTTCACCGCGCGGCATATTGATTAGCGAGTTCGCACCTAGTGCAATCATCAATACAAAAATGATGAGCGTGAACTGGTAATTCTTGACGGAGAATTCTGCGATTTTCATTATGATAATTTTTATTTTTTTAATCCATCTGTTGTCTTTAACACCTCACCCCCGGCCCCTCTCCAGAAGGAGAGGGGTGCCCACTTTTGTTATTTTGTGCCGTGGTGAAATGGACTCCTCCCCTCTCCATTTGGAGAGGGGTCGGGGGTGAGGACTTGACGGAGAATTCTGCGATTTTCATGATACTCAAATTAATTTTCGCTAATCGTAACTACAGAAGTCTCCGTTAAAAACCCTGAACCCGACCGGATGACTTCAGTAATTCCTTCCAGCCCGCTCGACACAAATGCACTCTTGTCCTTAACATAAGCCACCTGAACCTCCAGTTTCCTGATATGCTTTTTATCTTCCGATAGCACAAACACAAAAGCATTTCGTCCAGAACCTTCCACAAGCGTTTCAATTGGAATCTGTGCAAGTGAAACCGTTTTGGCCGGTGTGATTTCTACAGTCGCAAACAAACCGGACGCCAGCCGTTGGGATGTTTTAGATATGCTGACTTCAATCGAGTAAAGACCATTGAAAGGGTCGGCCCCTTCGCTTATTAAACTGACTTCACTGGTAATCGCTTCACCCGGAAATGCATCAATGATAATCCTGGCTTGGTCTCTCAGTTGCAACCGTGCCCAGTCCACATCGGGAACAGCCAGTTTGATGATCCATTCATTTTGCCCTGCGGAATTTAGTATGAACACGGGTGTGCCTGGCCCGGCCAACTCGCCTTCGTTCAAAAACTTCTTTAAAATTTTTCCAGAGCTCGTGGCCTTGATTGTTGCATACTCACGGTTGAACTCAGCAATTGATTTAGTTTCGATGGCAACATTGTAAGCCGTTTGTAAATTCTGAACATTCTCCAGGGTGGCAGCAGAATCCTTATATAATCGTTGAACACGTTCCAGGTCGCGCTTCAACTTCTCTACATTATTTTTTGCCTGACTAACCTGTGCTTCAATCTCAGTTAAATCCAACTTGGCCAGCAACTGACCTTTTACAACCGACTGACCCTCGACAACGAAAATCTTTTTGACTATGCCTCCAATCTTAAACGCCAGGCGA
>JAYUHI010000291.1:0-9995 GCA_043767095.1 Bacteroidota bacterium | reverse complement strand
GGTGCTGTGATTACCAAACAATTTTGCTGAACTTTGTTACCTGTATTTTCCGCGAGCCTTCAAAAGTTTTAGCCTGCGGATTTAAGGTATTAACTATTTTCGAGCAATGCCAGTTACAACCAAACCCTTCCTGGTTTATCGAAGTTCGGCCGGTTCTGGCAAGACCCGAAGTCTTTCCAAAGAATATTTAAAGCTGGCTCTCGGTTTCAAATCCGATTATTTCAAACACATCCTCGCGGTCACCTTCACCAACAAGGCCACGCAGGAAATGAAAGACCGGATTTTGCAATACCTCATCGAGTTTTCTTCGGGTGAGAAGAACGAACTCGCCCAGGAGTTGATGGATGAACTTCAGCTCGACCGTGTTTCATTTCTCAACCGGAGCAAGGAAACCTTAACGCTGGTATTGCACAACTACAGCCGGTTTTCGGTAAGCACCATCGATGCGTTTTTTCAAAAAGTGATTCGCTCGTTCACACGCGAGTCGGGCCTAATGGGCAATTTCCGGTTGGAAATTGATAGTGACCTGGTGCTGGAAGAAGTAATCGGCAACCTGCTTGATGATCTGGGCCAGGACACGGACCTTACCCAATGGGTGCTTGATTTTTCGCGGGATAATTTAAAAGAAGCAGCAAACTGGAATATCACCTATGCCCTGGTTGCGTTTGCCAGGGAAATCTTAAAGGAAGATTTCAAACTGATTGAGAAGAAAATCCTGGATCGTGCCAGCCATGGACAAGTAAAAGAAGTTCATAAAGTACTGCTGGAAGGGAAGAGAAAATTTACGGATGACTTGAAAGTTTGGGGGAAGGAAGCGTTGGCTGTACTCGAGAAGCACGCCATAACCTCTGATCATTTTTCCTATAGAAACAGCGGTACAGCCTATACATTCTTTTATAACTATGCGAATAATGAATTTTATGAACCTCCCGACAGAGTTCGGAATTCATCTAAAGATCCTTTTGTTTGGGTAAAGAAAGGCGAGGTACTGAACCCCTTGCTTCCGCTGGCGAAAGGTGTGTTGGGTGATTTGCTTCGCAAAATGCTTGACTACTACGACCAGGAGTTGAAGCGTTATCAATCCATTAAAAAAGTATTAGATCACTTTTACGAATACGCACTGATATCCGATATAGTAAGTAAACTATCCACTTACAAAGCGGAGAACAACGTCATGCTGATTGCCGATGCATCACAGTTTCTCAACGGCATCATTGGCAACAGCGACACGCCTTTCATTTACGAGAAGGCAGGGTCGTTCTACAATCATTTTCTGATTGATGAATTTCAGGATACCTCTGAACTTCAGTGGAATAATTTTAAACCCCTGCTCATGGATAGCCTTGATCAGAATCAGCTCAACATGGTGGTGGGCGATGTTAAGCAATCCATCTACCGGTGGCGCGGAAGTGATTCATCATTGCTGCAGACGCGTGTTGAATCACAAGTGGGGGAGGAGCGAACATTCAAACGTGAACTGTCAGATAACTACCGCAGTGCCGGCAATGTGCTCGAGTTCAACAATCTTTTTTTTCACCGGGCGGCAAACCGTGTGGCGGAAATAATAGACTCGCCTCTTTCGAAGGATGTTTATAAAGGAGTAGAGCAACAAAACAAAAAATTTCCAGGTGAGGGCTTTGTCCACTTTCGTTTTTTTAAGGACTGGAGTGAAGCAGGAAAGGAATCAGCACTTCAACAAACAGTAAAATTTATTGAAGAGATTCAGTTACAAGGTCACAATGCTTCAGACATTGCTATTCTGGTACGAAAGAATGATGAAGGGCAGGACGTAGCCAATTTTCTGCAGCAGTATCAGGCGGAGGGCAAAGCAAATCCAAAATACTCGTACGAAGTTATTTCAAGCGATTCACTGCGGCTTGATGCAGCCCTTTGTGTCTCCTTGCTGGTTATGGCCTACCGCGTTATTAACAATGCCAAGGATAAAGCGGCTCGTGGCGAACTGGCGTTGGCTTATGCCATCATGAATGCGTTAGAAATGGACGGGCCTTCAGTGGCGAGGTTTTACCAGGAAGTTTTTTCGGATGAGGTTATCCTGGGGTTATCTTCTCTGCCCATTGATGAAGTAACTGAAGCGCTGATCCGGTTATTCAATCTGGGCGATGACCCAACCGAACTGGCTTACCTGCTGGCCTTCCAGGAGGTGGTGATTGAATTTGTAGCTTATGAAAAGAATGACATCGGGTCTTTTCTGGATTGGTGGGCATTGAACAGTTCAAAAAAATCTGTGCAAGCTTCAAGCCGGGCCGATGCCATGCGCATCATCACCATTCACAAAGCCAAAGGCCTGGAGTTTAAGTTTGTTCTCATTCCGTTTGGCGATTGGAAACTTGATCATGACAAAGCTCCCATTATTTGGTGTCAATCCGATCAACCACCATTCAATCAACTTGGCCATATGGCCGTGCGCTACACTTCTTCTTTGAAGGATTCTTTTTTTGAGGAGGATTACCTGAAGGAGAAGCATAAAGCCTATCTCGACAACCTGAATATTTTGTATGTGGCATTAACGCGGGCCGAGATGGGTCTTATTTTCTTTGGGCCTGCATGGGATAATGAGGGTGACCCTGGCAATGTTGGTGAATTGGCTTACAACGTGCTGGACATAGACCCGCTGCTGAAACCTAAATTGAATGCTGAGCATTTGATTTGGGAGTCAGGCAAGATTCTCACTGGCTTGAAAGGCGATGAGGACGAGCCTGATGGAAAAGTTATTTTAGGCGGATACCAGGCATTCGACTGGAGAAATAAACTGGTGATCCGCACTGAAGGCACCGAATTTTTCCTCGAAGCAAAAACAGAGAAACGAAGGAAAATAAATTTTGGGATACTGCTCCATAAAATCCTTTCTCGCATGGCATATAAGCCTGAAGCAGAAAGTGTAGTCAGTCAATTGGTTTCGGAAGGAGTGATAATGAAAGAAGAAGTGGGAGAGGTGAACACTTTATTGGAAAAAATGTGGGCACTGCCTGTTGTAGCGAATTGGTTTTCGAAAGAATGGACAGTGAAAACCGAGGCTCCGCTTTTAGTGCCACACCTTCGGCCCGAACGCATCGACCGGGTTATTTTCAAAGAAACACCCGGGGGAAAAAAGAAAGCGGTGATTATCGATTACAAATCGGGTGCAAAGAAACAAGCCGACAAGGATCAGGTGATGGCTTATGCTCAACACTTGCAGCAAATGGGTTATGTAGATGTGGAAGGCTATCTGCTTTATCTCTTCCCGCTTGAGGTAGTGCCGGTAGTGGATAAGATGTCGTTGAGTTTGTTTTGATTAGAGGAGTTAGAAGATTGCCCGCCTGCCCGCTCGGCGGGCCGGACGGGCAGGAAAATTGAAAATTGAAAGTTGAAAATAAGTATCGAATGAAGCCATTCTTAGTTGAAGTTGCTGAAGAAATCATTCGCGAGAATCCAAGGCTCGATGAGGCAACCGTGGTGTTTCCCAACAGGCGCGCTGTGCTGTACTTTCGCCACTACCTCAGCGAAAGAATTAGCAGTCCCGCATGGGCGCCTCAGTTGTTCAGCATTGAAGATTGGATGGCCCGTCTTTCAGACATCACTCAACTGGACAAGCTTGATTTGATTTATCGCCTGTATAAAGTTCACAATGAAACGGTTGGCACTACGGAACCCTTCGAGCAGTTTTATTTCTGGGGCGATATGCTGCTGCAGGATTTTGAAGAGATCGATAAATACCTGGTAAACTCTGAACATATCTTTCGCGACTTGCGCAACCTGAAAGAACTCGATGCCTCGTTCGATTATCTGACTGACGAGCAAAAAGAATTTCTTTCACGGTTTTGGGCCGGGTTTGATAAAAGTCATTCCAGCAACAAAGAACAGTTTATTAACCTTTGGAAAAAGCTGGGCAAGCTTCATCAGAAATTCACTGCCTCCTTGAAGAAAGAAAAACTGGGCCACAACGGAATGGTTTTCCGCGATGTGGCTGAGCGGATAAAATCCGGAAAGCTGAAGGCAGGCAAGTTGGGTAACTTATACTTTGCCGGTTTCAACGCGCTCACCAAAGCTGAAGAATCAGTTATGAGTTACTTCGTGGAAAACGGAGCCAAAGTTTTTTGGGATGCCGATAGCTATTATGATAATGATGTTAACCAGGAAGCGGGCATTTTCTTCAGGCAATACAGACAACATCCCGTGCTGGGCCAGACTTTTCCGACAGGATTTCCGGCAGCAATCAAGGAGCAGGCAAAGAAAATCATTGAGACATCGGTACCCAATCGCATCGGCCAGGCTAAGTTGATGGTTCAAGACCTGAAGAACGTATCGATAGAAAGTAATTTGGAGAAAGGCGGCAACACCGTGATTGTTCTTTCAGATGAATCGATGCTGTTGCCTGTCCTGCATTCCTTGCCCAATGACCTGGCCAGCATTAATGTTACCATGGGCTTCCCCTTGCGCAACACACCCATGTTCAACTTGCTCGACAATATCCTTGACTTGCAAATTGGCAGGAGAGGGGAATATTTTAATCATGCCAAAGTAACGGCAATACTCGGTCATTCTCATATTTTGGAAATGGCAGGCAGTGTGGCTAAAACTCTGCGTGCAGGGTTCATAGAAAAAAACCGGGTATGGATAAAAGCGGATGAGTTTGTAGGACACTCTTTTTTAGAATCGGTTTTCAAACCTATGGAGACGCAGCAAACTCCAGAATATCTTCTTGAGATAGTTCATGACGTAGGTGCGGCCTTCCGGGAAGAAAATAAATTGGGGAAAGAATACGCTTTTCACTTCTACAGGATTTTATCCAGGCTTAAAGATGTGATGGATGACACACGCCCCCTAACCCCTGCCCGTCCGGCAGGCGGGCCCGAAGGGGGGACCGCCAGCCCACTACAAGTTGACTCGAATAAAATACCGCACAAAGAACGGATGAAGGCGTTTCAGAAGTTATTCCGACAGGTGGTGCAATCGGTTAAAATACCATTCGTGGGCGAACCGCTGAAAGGCGTACAGGTGATGGGCATTTTGGAAACGCGAAACCTTGATTTCGAAAATGTTTTTGTCCTTAATCTTAATGAAGGCTCGTGGCCTGCCCAGTCGCGGCAAAGTTCATACATTCCCTTTTCATTGCGCAAAGCTTACGGGCTGCCTACTTTCGATCATACCGATTCTATTTATGCTTACTTGTTTTATCGCTTGCTTCAGCGCTCGTCCAATGTTTACCTGTACTACAACTCCGAGCCAGATGTTCTCGGCACCAGTGAAATGAGTCGGTTCCTTCGACAGTTGAATGTAGAATTGAAACTGCCCATCCTAAAAAGAATACTGAGTAACAAAATTCAATTGAAGGCGGGCGGTGCAATTTCCTATTCGCAAAATGCTGAATCGGCAATATTCCTCAACAGGTTTTTAAGTGGTGAAAAGGAGTTAAGCCCAACTACACTCAACGACTACATCGAATGCCGCCTTCGGTTTTATTTAAAACACATTGCCGGATACCGTGAGGCGGATGAAATTGAAGAAGGACTTGATGCCCGTGTGTTCGGGAATATTTTACACAAAGTTTTGTTTTTGGTTTATGATGATGTAAAAACGAAGAAAGGATCAAACCTTGTTGAACCTGCAGATTTTTCTGGAATGAAGCTCGCCTTACCCGGAATCCTGGATAGAGCCTTCCGAATTCAATATGATTTACCTGCGGACAAACCGGTGGATTACAACGGTCCCTGGCTGGTGATGAAAGAGATCATTAACGAATTTGCCCAGGCCGTGCTCAATAAAGATGAGTCAGTAGCTCCCATTGAAATTATTTCACTGGAAGAAAAATGGGGGGTTCCTTTTGAGGTAAACATAAATGGCGAAACAAAATCTATCATGATTGGGGGAAAGATCGACCGGGTTGACAAAGTAAAAGATGGAGTTCGTATAATCGATTACAAAACCGGAAAAGATGAGGCTGCCTTCACTTCTGTTGAATCACTTTTTGAGCGGCAAGGCAAACGAAACAAGGCTGCGTTCCAGACTTTGTACTATTCGCTCGTCTTCAGGAAAAAGGACGCAGGCTACACAGGCCCCATCTTCCCTGGCCTATACAACAAACAGGTCCTATTCAAAGGCCGGGGGTTTGGCCTTTCCATGAACTACAATGTTATTAATGCGGTGGAATTGGTAGATGAATTTGCAGAACGGCTTAATGAAATGCTTGCCGAACTATACTCACCGCAAAATGAATTTACCCAAACCGAGTACAAGAAGAACTGTGAATACTGTTCGTTTAAAAATCTTTGCCGGAGGTAGAATTTAAACACGATCCTATGATCTATCCTGGATTGCATTGGCGGATGATCCGCCTTTGCCATGGCTACTGTTTGATGAAGGCTTAAAAATTAAAAACTTTCTGAAAACTGGAAAGTAATTCTGAGCTATTACAAGTATAACCCGCCTTGGGTGTACGACAGTTTTGCGGCCATCGCGCACCCCTTACCCCTAAAGGGGAACCGCGTGCGGGGGTCCTCCCTTTAGGGAGTCAGAGGGCGAGGGAGGAAAAAAAAAATTACAAAACTGTCGTACACCGTGTGCCTTCGTCAATGCTTCGGCTGGATGAAAGCGGAGAGAGAGGGATTCGAACCCTCGATACAGTTGCCCGCATAACGGTTTTCGAGACCGTCCCATTCAGCCACTCTGGCATCTCTCCTAAATGATTTACCATCTCCTTCAGGTATTTACTCCCATCAACTGATTTAAACAACAAGCCTGTTAGCTTCAGCATTGAAGAAAACTCCCCAAAGTAATGGATTTCCCATTGCCGGTTTCTTTTGTATGTCTAAACTTACTTCAATTGTGGCTTTTCAATCGAACTCTTATATCTGTTATGTGTCTTGTAATAAATGTATTAAAATTATTATTTGGGAGCCCAAATTCCAACCTGCCTGGACAACCTAAGCGCTGAACCCCCTCACTTTTAAACTTGTCAATTACAACATTTACTTGTACATAGCGCCCGATTTTAATTTACTTTTAAAACAATTTTTAAAATAGAAAATAATTCAACTATGGCAAATGTAATTTCAAAAGGAACCATCGGCATTCTCACTGGTGGTGGCGATGTTCCTGGCTTGAACCCTGCTATCCGGGCGGTGACAGTCAGGGCAATAAGAGAAGGATACAAAGTGATCGGGGTGAGAAGAGGTTGGGGTGGGCTTGTTGATGTGGTGCGGGATGCGAAGGCCGACAATAGTTCAAACTTTGTTCAATTGTCCAAAAACGAAGTGGACAGGGCTGCGCGCACCGGAGGCACCTTCCTTCATTCTTCGCGCACGAATCCCAGTAAGGTGAGTAAAAGCAGGGTTCCCGAACACCTTAAAAGTACTTACAATAAAGATTTGAATGACCTGACGCCTGAAATTCTCAAAAATCTGGAATGGATTGGGATTGATCACCTCATTGCCATTGGCGGTGATGATACACTGAGCTATGCCGTACATTTATTCAAGCAGGGTGTCAACGTGAATGCCATTCCAAAAACAATGGACAACGATGTACCGGGCACTGATTATTGCATCGGCTTCAGTACGTGCGTTACGCGCACCATTCATATGACCAATGCCCTTCGCACATCTGCCGGTTCGCACGAACGCTTTATGGTGCTGGAAGTGTTTGGCCGCTATGCCGGATTTACAGCTATGTTACCCACGATGGCTGGCGCTGCCCATCGCTGTGTAATTCCGGAACATCCTTTCAACATTGACCAGCTGACCCATTTATTAGTGGATGACCGGAACGAAAACCCCAGCAAGTATTCCATTGTCATGGTTTCGGAAGGGGCCACGTTTGAGGGAGGGGAGATGATGTTTGAAAACGCAGAGCGCGATGCCTATGGTCATGCCAAGTTGGGTGGCATTGGCGATATGATCTCGGCAAAGCTGAAAGAGTTATCGCCCAGGTATAATAAGGGCAGGACTATTGAGACGATTAACCAGAAGTTGGGTTACCTCGTTCGCTGCGGTGACCCTGACGCAATCGATTCTATTGTACCGATGGCCTTCGGCACCATGGCGCTGGATCTGATTCTGAAAGGCTTGCATGGCCAGCTGGTTGTTCTGCAAAACGGACGATATGATCATGTGCCTATTGAAGTAGTGACCAGTAAAAAGAAAATTGTGAATGTGCCTAAACATTACGATACGGAGCACCTGCATCCCATTTACCGGGATTTTGAGAATCTGCCCTTGTTTATCATGGCCAGCGAGTAAGTTTTGGAGATTTTAGTTTCGTTTGAGAAAGGCACAAGTGTCCTCCACGCAATTCCTCCACACAACACATGCGCCAAGGAGGAGACGTGAAACCTTTTTTATTTTTCAAATTCCACTGAATTTTCTACACCTTGAATAAGTATGGAAGAGTCTCACTTTATCTTTTAATGAAAACTCAATCGATACTTTACCTTTTGTTGTTGATTAATTTCGTTTGCTTTAGCCAAAGAAATGATAATCCCAAGATTGATAGTTTACTACATGAAATTAAGACCTTACCGGAAGATACCAGTAAAGTAAATACATTAATCGTACTCGGGACCTTATATTTAGATTCTGACATTAAGGAGGCGCTTAAATACGGCAACCAGGCTCGTGACCTGTCAGAAAAAGTAAATTTCAGGAAAGGATTGGGTTTTGCACGAAAACTTCTTGGTATTGGTAATGCCTATAACGATAATTATTACGAAGCTGATATTCAGTTTAAGGAGGCTCTGAAAAGCTTTGAAAGCATCGATTTCAAAGATGGTATTGCCAACATATTAAATAATTTAGGTAGCCTTAATTTTGTTTTAGGTAATGATACGAAATCCATTGAATACCATCTAAAATCTTTAAACGTCTCAATGGAGACCAAAAATAAATTTCGGATAGCCACTAACCTGAGTAATATTGGCACGGTCTATTCAAACAAGACCGCCACAACAGACAAAGCCATCAATTACTTTCTCAGGGCGTTGCCGATTTTGGAAGAAATTAACTATACGGATGGCATTGGAACTGTTACCTTGAATATTGGAGAAATCTATTTTAATAAAGGAATGTACGATTCCGCATTGACTTTCTTTAAAACATCTATCAAGATGTATCAAGGCACTGCCGATGCGGCTGTGGCTCTAAGTTATGTAGGTGAAATATATGCGGAGCGAAATGATTTTGAAAATGCTTTTATCTATCATAATCAGGCGGTTGAGGTTACTGAGAAATTAGGCGCGCAACAGTATTTAGCTCAAAGTCTTTTGAGCCTTGCGAAAACACAAAGGAAAAAAGGTGATTTATTAAAGGCGATTGAAATCTATAAAAAAGCGCAAAAGATCAGTGAGGAGATTAAAGCCCGGCAGGAAATAAAAAAATCTTATGAGTCGTTGGCAGAATGCTATGCGGAAGTGGGTGATTTCAAAAATGCTTATGCATACAAAACCCTGTTAATAAGCATTAAAGACACGCTTTATAACAATAACGAAAGGAAAGTGATACAACAGCTTCAATTCAACTTCGATATACATGACAAAGAAACATTAGCAAGGGAGCAAGCTTTGCAGGAATTACAGAAACAACGTGAACAAATAAATACGATTCAAAAAAATAAGATTATCAACTATGCCGCAGCGTTTTCTTTTGTACTTATTTTGATAATTAGTGGGGTTACACTACGTTTTTTTCAGATTCGCAAAACAAAACGTATAATTGAGGAAGAAAAAGCACGTTCCGAAAATTTGTTACTTAATATTTTACCAAAAGAAGTAGCAGAGGAACTTAAAATTAAAGGAGAATCGAAGGCCCGTAATTTTGATCAGGTTACCGTACTATTCACGGACTTCAAAGACTTTACAAGTATTGCGGAGACACTAAGCCCACAAGAACTGGTTGCAGAGATCAATACATGTTTCAAGGCTTTCGATCAGATCATCACAAAATATGGTATTGAAAAAATAAAGACCATAGGCGACTCCTATATGGCTGCAGGAGGTCTTGGATCTA